>JAGGWL010000102.1 GCA_021157555.1 Deltaproteobacteria bacterium
AAGGAGAGCAAGAAAACGCACCACCTGATCTCCGGAACGTTCACCGCAACAAAGCCCCCAGAAATTGATCCGGTCTTCACGACGATTGGCCCTGCCGATGCGTTGGAGAAAAGTCGATACTGAACCGGGCGGCTCATATAAAAGCACTGCATCCACATTCCCCACATCAATGCCCAGCTCAAGAGTGCTGGTAGCAATGCACAGGGCATGGGATCTCCTGCGAAACTTTTTTTCAGCCATTTTTCGTTCCGGAGGCTTGAGATTGGAATAATGCAGTTCTGAAACACCTTGAAATCTTCCATTCCTGTTGAGAATGCCAAACAACCTGTCGCATGCAGCCCGGCTGTTGACAAAAACAAGTATTTTTCGATACTGCCAGGTATCATACAGATCAGTGAGCAGAGCCGGAAGCTCGGATTCCTCCTGTTTAATATGGAGCAGGCGTGCAACTATGTCTCTCTTGACATTGGTAATGATACGCTGTGTATTAACACTGAAACCAAAAAAATCAATGACGGCATCTACCCTGGCAATGGTGGCTGACATGGCTATTTTCTGGAGCACCCGGCCTGTTCTACGTTCAAGTCGGGTAAAAAGGTAAACAAGATGGCGGCCCCTGTACTGGTGAATCAAGGGATGAACCTCATCAATAATCACTGTTCCAATCCGAAATAAAAAACCCTTGAGATCAGCATTGGCACTTCCCAGCATCACATCCAGGGATTCTGGAGTAGTGAACATGATATCCGGACGTTTTCCCCCTGCACGCTTGATATCACCGGTTCGAATGGCAAGGTTGAGCCCCAGCCGTTCTGTGATAACAGATTCAAATCGCCTTTTTAAATCCATGGCAAGTGCCCTGGTGGGGATGATATATAGAACAGCAGTTTTCCTGCCGGAGCTGATCACCCGTTCCAGGCAGGGAGCAAGCACTGCCTCGCTTTTGCCTGCTCCTGTGGCAGCCTGCAATACCAGATCCCGGCCTAAAAGGATGGGCGCAACAGCCTCCCCCTGGATGTAGTGCAGACTTGCAAAAGAACCGTAAAAGGCACGGAATGTATTGGGAAGTTGTAAAAGAAGTGAGTCAGACATTTAAAAAGGTTAACCAAGCTGATATTCCATGACCTGGCTTTGCTGTGCAAGATCAAGGTGATTTACCAAAAATTTAAGTCTCAGACGTGCTTCAACGCCTGATAATTTAGACAGCGCAAGGTTCATTTGACTTTGCATTAAAGCAGCAGGTGGATCCCATTTATAGGCACCGGCGTGGACTGCAATAAGTTTATTGATCAGAGTTCCCCATTCCTTTGATGAAATATCATGCAGTGTATGGATATTAATATTTTTCCAGGCCTTGCTGTAGTTCGTGTGAAAATAGGGAATTTCTATTGGAGGGGTTTCATTGTTGCCATTTTTTTTAATCCTGACCCTGTCATATGCTTCATCTGAAAGACAGGTAAAAAAATCATTGGTAAACGCGAAAACAGGATAAAATCCATGGGGGGTTGTTTTGGGATAAAAAATTTTATTAAGGAGATCATAACTTTTACTTCGACTTGTAATACGGGTTTGTACAATCGATTCCCCTTCGTCAAACAATACAAGCCATCCCTTGAATCCAATTTTTTGAAAGAGTTCCGCCATGCCTTGAACCATGGCAAGATACTGATCCTGTTCATGACAGACCAGGGTGTTTTCCTTATAAAAAGATACCTGGCGATAATAAAAAACAGAACATAGCCGCCATGCAGGGATAGTTTTCCCCATAAGGGCGTTTTTCAGAATCCAGGAAAATTCTTTGGGTTTAAATCCGGCATACTTTTTAAATTTTCTTTTTTTTGGGGGAATTGAAATATTTTCCTGGGCCATGGCTGTTAAAATCGCCTTAAAACGGTGGGGAATCTGTTCAGGAATAAGATCCCGGCAGGATTTTTTGCTGTTTTCCGGTAAAGACAACCATTTATTGACAAATGTTTTCCATACATTGACAAAGGACTTTTCTGAATTAGGGAATTTCATGCCCTCCATCAAAGTCCTGTAAACAGACTTAAAATCGTGAAAAGGCACTTGCCTTGGATCAAGATTAATATAACTTACTACAAAATTAAGACCCAGTGCCTGCTGTTTAATATAATTAAGGCTGTGGGATTTCCCCTGCCCGTATGCACCGCAAATACATAAATGGGATGGTTTGTCTCTGTCAAGGTCATTTACACCTTCATGAAAAGCTTTATTTAACTTTGCCTCACCCGTTGTGAGCAACCGCACCCCCAGGGAATCAAAAAGCCCTTCGCGCAAGCGCTCCACTGCCCTGCGAAGTTTAAAATTACCTGCATTGTTCAACAAAGCTTGAAAATTCAAATCATCCATTTTTACTTCACCCTTCACCGATCCCATGAAGGCTGGAGCTGTTCAATTTTTTCAGCCTCCATTTCCCGTCGGGTTTCCACAATCTGCTTCCCCATATCCATATCTTCAGGGGTCTGTCCCTGTTCAGCCATATCAAGGATATGAATTAATTGTTTAATAAAAAGGCGGACCTCACTGATTACACCCATTCGTTTTTGATTTGTGCATATTTTTTCCATCAGCTCATCGCTTACCAAAGCCGTTGGATCCCATCGGTATGAAATGCCGTGGATGGTTCGTAAACACCTGCCAAGCTCAACCAGCTCATCTGTTTTAAGAGGGGTTTGATGAATATCCACCAGGACACCCCTGTAATTGAGTTTTCTCGATTCTCCTATTGATCGTACGCGGCTCCACAAAGCATCATAGGACTTAAAACCCTTTTCCGACAGCAGCATATCGGGAATAATAGAGAAAAAAATGTGAAGATATTGAGATGATTCGCTGTTATCAATAAGAAGACGTACATTTTCATAGGCTGCATTACGAATGGAAGCGCTTTGGGCCATTACAGTTTCCATCTCATCCAGGAGCAGAATCAAACCCTTGTGGCCGATGTGGTGCAAAAACAGGATCAAAGAGTTCATAAACTGCTTGCTGTTGGCTTTGTTAAGGAACTCATAGATGCAAAACGGCTTGAGCTCCCGCTTGGTAACCTTGCCGCCTTCAAACCAGTGAAAAAGAACCTCACGATCAGCATCACGCTTTTCTTCCTCTTCATGGGACAAAGGGGCAAAACGATTGTTTATAAGTCCGGCCAGGGCATTGGCAAAATTGATATCCATGCCCTGGATATTCCTGAGTTCATCAGCAAGGGCGAGCATGTTCTTTTGGATTTTATCCTTTTGAGCTTGAACAGGTGCCAGTTCTAAATTTTCAAGCCATGCTTCCAGCATGTTTCTGATGCCGGTCCCTTGAAAATTACCTTGAAGCTGTCTTACTATTGTCTGGTAAACGGTTTCAAATTTATGTATGGGAACTTCTCGTGTGAGTACCACAAAAGAGACGGCAAACCCCTTTTCCATGGCGAGATGTCTGATCACCGACATAAAATGAGTTTTTCCGTCACCATAATCACCGCTGATAAAGCGAACCTTGGACCCGCCGTTACCAATGTAATGTTCCAGATCATCCTCAATAAAGGTAAGCCAGTTTTTCCGTCCCACGGTAAAAAGGGCAACATTCTCAATTGGCACACTGCCCTTGCGAAGCTGCTCAATAATAAAACGAGCCTGAAAGGGTTCCAACTGATTGACGTCTTCTTTTGATATCATTGCTGTTATTCCTGTTGGTTATGAAAAGAAATTGCTGTGATCTGCCTTGATTCTCCCTGGCTGTCCATAAGCCACAGGGATTTATTACGCCCCGGGGTGAGTTGAAATTCATACCCCTGGGATGTACCGCCGATGCCGGCCTGGAAATAGCGCCATATATCAACGGAAAACTGATCCAGGCTGTAACCCTTGAATTTTCCCTTATCCATATTTTGAAAAAAGATTTTGGTCTGCAAAGACATTACATACTCAAGATAAAACTTTTGAATGGAAACCGGATCGCCTGGAATTAATTTTTCCTTTTTAATTAATTCCAGGTAAACCCGGCAAAGGGAATCAATAAAATTTTGAGGATCATACGGGTGATCGTAAAGCTGATGTTTAAGTCTTAAAATTGCCGTTAAAATACGTCTGGGATCAATGGATTTAAGCACTTTTTTATTAATTGTGGTGCAACGGGTACTAAAATCAATTTCGCCATTAATACCTTTAAGAACAGTAAACCTGGGAAAATCCATCTGGATTTCAAGTTCAGCTTCCTGGCAAAGCAGGGTCAAATCTTCAATAAGCTCAATCCTGTATTCCTCCACTTTTGCATTTGCATAACTGCCTAATGATTCAAAAAATGGTGTACAGGTTTCAAGAATTTCATCTACTTCGATATCTTCTGCAATTTTGCTTTTAAGCAATTCATCCAGCCTGAGGAAATCGTCTCTGCCGGCACACCGTATGCATAGTTTTATAAATTCAGACTTTTTTATTTTCTGATTAAGATCTCTTTGATAGGGCTGCACTATCTGTTTTAACTCATCTTGAATGTTTTCAAGAAAATTTGTGTTTTCTGTCATATATTACCCTTTCCTTATTATCTCTGATTCAAAAAAATCTATATGACAGGTTCCGAACCTGCCAGCAGACGTTTGATATTTTCCCGGTGCCTATAATAGATTAAAATTCCAATAATCACTGACAATTCTGTCATGATCAAAGATCCTGAAAATTTCCATACAGC
>JAGGWL010000172.1 GCA_021157555.1 Deltaproteobacteria bacterium
CTTTATTTGGGATCAAAAGCCATATTTCGTGACCAGGGTCTACAAAGTTATTGAAAACATCGTTTGATATACCGTGGCTGTTAATGTTGACCCTTACATGTTTTTTTAAAAAACCAAATTTCACTTTGTATCGGAACAGGGTAGATTCTGTTGGAGAATATATTTTTTCCCCATAAATTCTCCCTGGTTTTCTGTTTATAACGAGGTTTACAGAGGTTCCTTCACGCACACGATGACCGGATAGCGGATACTGGCTTGTTATAGAATTTAACGGTTTATCAGAATAAAATAATGATTTTATTTCTCCTGCAACAAAATTGTTTTTTCCGATTAATATAATTGCATCATCAAGTGAAAGGCCATTAAGATCAGGCATTTTGTAAAAAACAGGCCGCGCTCCTCTGCTAACCAAAAGATTGACTCCTGCTCCCCGTTTTATTAGTTTGCCAGGGGCAGGGTTTTGTTCGATTACAGCATTCTTTTTTATATTTTTGCTATAAGTAATAGAGTGTGCATTTAATATCAAACCATTTTCTTCCAGAATTATGTGCGCAGATTGAAAAAGGATGCCTTTAAGGTCGGGCATAAGAATAGTTTCCAGCCCCTTTGATATTATTATTCTTACATCCCGTCCCTTTTTTATTTCAGCGCCTGGTTCAGGATCCTGATAAAGCACATAGTTTTTCGTGATTAAAGAACTATACTCAGAACCATTAACCTTTGTATTAAGTCCGAGATCTGATAAAATTTCCAGCGCATATACAATATCTTTATTAATAAGATCAGGTACTAATACTGTATCTTCACTTCTGACTATAAGCCTGAGTGTAAGATATGCACAACTGCCAGCTATAAAACAAAAAACCAGGATTAAACCGACTGTTTTTATTATGCGGGATGTCACTATTTCAGCAATTCATAGTTTTAAATTAAACCCAGCATTGTCCCTGGAGGAATATTATTTCCCTGTAAAAAATTTTTTACGGGGAGACGCTTGCCTGATGCGCTCTGTATCTCAAGAATTGATAGAGTACCTTCTCCGGTTGCCACTATTAGATCACCAGGGAAAGCTTTAATGACTTTCCCTGGCTTTTCAGCAATATCATTTCCTGTCGCTATGGCTTGAAATATTTTGAGTCGTTTGTCCTTGAGAAATGTAAAAGCTCCAGGCCATGGTGTTACACCGCGAATAAACGATTCTATGCTATCCGCCGGTAATTTCCAGTTTATATAACCGTCTTTTTTTTTTAATAATGGAGCATAAGTAGCTCGCTCATCATCCTGAGGAACAGGCTTTAAACCATCCGATTCAATCGTCCTGAGTGTTTTTATAAGCAGCTCTGCCCCCATTTCAGCAAGGCGATCATGCAGTATGAATGATGTATCATTTTGAAGGATTTCTGTTTCATCCTTTAACAGGATATCGCCTGTATCAAGACCTTTATTCATCAGCATGGTTGTAACACCTGTTTTTTTTTCACCATTTATTATTGCCCATTGTATTGGCGCGGAACCACGATACTTCGGAAGCAGGGAGGCATGAAGATTGATCGCACCTATTTCGGGTATGGCAAGTATGCTTTCAGGAAGTATCCGGCCAAATGCAGTCACAATATAAAGATCAGGTTTAACAGCTGCCATTTGTTCAGCAAATTCATCTGTCTTGACTGATGTCGGCTGAATTATATTGTATCCCAGGCATAGAGCAGCGGATTTTACAGGAGGCGGTATTATCTTGCGGCCACGTCCCTTTGGGCGATCCGGCTGGGTTACAACTACGGATACCTCATATCCATTTTGATTAAGAGCTTTCAGAGATGCCACTGCAAAATCAGGAGTTCCCATAAAAACAATTTTTTCTATACTGTTTTTCTTTATCTTATCTTTTCCCATTTTATTTTTTGAGCATTTATCCTTTTTGTAATTTTTTTTTCACACGCTTTTTATAAAGATTTCTCTTTAAGGCGCTAATATGATCAATAAAAAGAACTCCATTCAAATGGTCAATTTCATGCTGCAAGACTATAGATAGTAAACCTTCAGCCTCAATCTCAAGGGGATTGCCGTCCCTGTCGATGCCTTTGGCAAAGACTGATGCAGCTCGTTTTACATTGGCTCTTAAATCAGGCAGGCTCAGGCATCCTTCATTTTCTGATATTGTTTTTCCATCCATTGAAATAATTTTCGGATTAATTAAAGTCTGCAAAGCTCTTTTTCCATTTTCCTGCTCAATATCATAAATAATAATTTTTTTTTCTATTCCAACTTGTATGGCTGCCAGCCCGACTCCACTGGATGCGTACATTATCGATGTCATGTTGTTTATAAGGCCGATAAGAGCCCCATCTATATTGTCCACAGGTTTTGATAATCCGCGTAAATTTTTATCAGGATATGTTAAAATATTAAGCTGTTCCATAACACCATATTTCATCCCCGTTTCTTATTCTTTTTTAGTTTACTAAAATTTTTCCGTCCTTATATATTTTTTGAAAAGTTTTTACAACATCCGGATCAAACTGTGTACCTGCTGCTTCATTTATAATAGCCATTATTTTTTCAGTTTCCATTCTTTTTCTGTATGCTCTGTCCGAATCCATTGCATCAAAAGCATCCGCGACCGAAAGGATTCTGGCAAGAAACGGTATTTTGTCTCCCTTTAACCCTTCGGGGTATCCGGTTCCGTCAAAGCGTTCATGGTGATATTTGATAATCTCCTGTTCTTTGTCCCACATCCCTAATTGACCAATTATATTTGCTCCTATCACAGGGTGTTTTTTTATCATATCAAATTCTTCATTCGTGAGTTTTCCGGGTTTAAGAAGCACTTTGTCCATAACTCCGATTTTGCCGATATCATGAAGTCGTCCCGCAAAATTTATAATATCAATATCTTCTTTAGAGCATCCCATTCCCACGGCTATAGCTACAGAAATTTGTGCCACCCTGTCCGAATGCTGCCTGGTATAAGGATCCCTTGCTTCAATGGCTTGTACCAAAGCGTATAATGTTGAAAAAAGATTATCAAAAATATTATCGTAAAGCGCTGCATTCTCTATTGAGGACGCTGCATGCATAGTCAAAAATGACATATAAAAAAGATCTTTTTTATCAAAACGAATATTTCCGGTAGTAACATAGAGGGCAAGTATTCCAAAAGTTTTTTCTCTAATTTTTAGAGGGACTGCCATAAAAGAGAGTATTTTTTTAGGCAGCCTGCGTACATTTTTATTTTTAGCAACAAGAAACGGTATTTTATCATTTATGATCTCCATTAAAAGCTCTGCAACATCATCTAAAACAACACCAACTGTTTCGCCGTCAGAACTGCGGTCAGAACCAAAAGAGAGAGCTACCTGAAAGAGCTGTTTAATATCATCATTTATTACATAAAAGATAGATTCATCAGCATTGGTTATTTCCGTGGCCAAATCTGTCACACATTTAAAAATATCTGAATCTGCACCTATAGAGCTGATATTGCTCATTATCATGTTTAAAGTATTTAGTTTTTTAACCTTGTTTGTTAATTCATGATTAAGTTTCCTTAGGCGTAACTTGCCCTCCAGCTCTTTTTTTAAAAAAATATTATCTATAAGCAGCTGCCGTTCCCGTAAAACACGTTCAAGGCAAGCCTCCAGCATACTGAATTTGACCGGCTTAACGAGAAAATCAACAACACCATTTTTTAACGTATTGATAACGCTGTCAAGTGAAGGGTAACCGGTAACCACAATAACGGGAATAGAATTATCCAATTGTCTAATATATTCAGCAAGTTCCAGGCCATTCATGCCTGGCATAGCCAGATCAGTAAAGCAGCAGTCTATTTTTTCATGTTTTAAAATTTCAACAGCATCCGCTCCGTTTTTTGCAGTAAACAGTTTAAAGCCCTTGCTTTGAAAATATTCATCCGCTAACTTCAGAAGTTCCTCTTCATCATCAACAAATAGAATTGTTTCTTGCTTTTTATTATTCATACTTGCCTCCCGTTCTTTATTTTTTTCTTGCTTATTTTTTAACACTATTTAATATAATTGAATCCTGCAAGCTATTCAATGGAAGTTGTTCAAAAAAAAATAAAGAGGGGATATATTAAATTAAATGAAAAGCAAAAAAATCGGTCGGAATGATCCTTGTCCATGCGGCAGCGGTCTTAAATTTAAAAAGTGCTGCTTTGGCAAAAACATTCAGCCAACACAAAACATAAAAGAATTATATCTTAAAAAATATAATATCAGGCTTAAAAGTAAAACAGATATTGAAGGTATAAAAGCAGCCGGGCGACTTGCCGTAAAAACTCTCGACCTTGCTGAAGCAAACATCAGACCGGGAATAACAACAGATGATATTAATCGGCTTGTGCATGAATTTACCTTAAAAAATGACGCTATCCCTGCCCCTTTAAATTACCGGGGTTTTCCAAAAAGTGTTTGCGTTTCTGTGAACGAGGTGATCTGCCATGGGATTCCCGGAAAACGTGTTTTAGAGGATGGGGATATTGTAAACGTGGATGTAACACCTATTTTAAACGGATATTATGCTGATACAAATAAAACATTTTTTGTCGGGATTCCGGATAAAAATGCACAAAAAATTGTCTCTGTAACCAAAGAATGCCTTCGCCTGGGTATTAATACCATAAAGCCGGGAAGCACTATCGGAGATATAGGCTGGGCTATTCAAAAATATGCGGAAAAAAATAAATGTTCCGTTGTCAGGGAATTTGTAGGGCATGGAGTAGGCATAGGTTTTCATGAACCTCCCCAGGTTCCTCATTATGGCAAAAAGGGGCAGGGTGTTGCATTAGCACCAGGCATGGTACTAACCATAGAACCCATGATCAACCTTGGCAGGAAAGAGTTAAAAGTACTGAAGGATGAATGGACGGCAGTCACTGCGGATGGTTCACTTTCCGCACAGTTTGAACAGACTATCCTGGTTACAGAAGATGGTTTCGAGTGTCTTACTCCTTTTGATCTTAATCCTTAGGAACGAGGACAAAATAACTTCCATCGCTTTTTTCAAGGTTTTACCCAGTTTTTTTATATAAAGCTGCCTAAAGTTGTAGAGACAAGGCATGCCTTGTCTTGTTTGAGGCGGAGACAAGGCATGCCTTGTCTCTACGATCTTTCATGTTTTGTTGTGCTCGACAGAGCATGAGGATTATATGGTTGGCTTCCACGTTCCTTAGATTAAATCTAAATGAATATTGACTGCTTTTTCTACAGAAAGCATATCTCCTTCCGATAGTCTGCCAATGGTTTTGATTAATCTGCGCTTATCAAGTGTTCGAATTTGATCGGCTTTAATTTTTGATTTTTTGGGTAGATTGCCCTTTCCTTTGACTAAAACAACTTCAAAAGGGTATGTTTTTTTGACATTTTTAGACGTAATCGGTAAAATCGTGATGGTATCGGAAAACGTATTATTTTTATCATTTGAAATAACCAGCACGGGGCGAGTTTTGGCAATTTCGTGACCCATTGCAGGATCAAGAGCGGCTAAATAGATGCCTCCTCTTTTAATATTCATCCCATCCCTCCAAATCAGCGGCTTTAAATTCATCTGAGATGGCAAGATTTTCTTTGGCGGTGGCACGGTAACCTTCTTTTAAAGCTTCATTCAAGGCTTGTTTTTCTTGCTGTTCGATTTGTTTGCGAATGGCTTGGGTGATGAATTGACTTTTTTTTCTGAAGCCGGCATACTGATTTAAAGAAATTAATAAATCCTTTGGAATAGTGATGTTTAAGCGAACCTTATCTGTATTCATTATACACCCTTTAATGACTTTTATTTTGTGTATAATAAAACGCATTAAAGGCATCTGTCAAGGAGGATGTTTTGAAAACATTTAAGTATATAACAGCCATGCCCTGTCGGGCACAACAAAAAAGAAAAGTACAGTAGACACTTTAATATAAAAGCATAACCTGAGTTTAATAAAAAAATTAAAATCATGAATACAATACAAAAAAAATATATTTTAGGAGCACATCTATCCATTGCCAAAGGCTTGCATAAGGCAATTTATGAAGCCAAGAAGCTTAATTGCAACGCTCTTCAAATTTTTACAAAAAATGCCGCGACCTGGAAGGAAAAATATTTAACCTCTGATGATATTGATCAATTTAAACGTGCTATGGAGGAAACAGGCATTACAAAAATAGCCTCTCATACATCCTACCTTATTAATTTGGCGGCTATAGATAAAAAAAAATATGCAATGTCCTGCAAGGCTCTTGTCGATGAGCTGACAAGATCTTCTTCTCTCGGCATTCCGTATGTTGTGCTGCATCCTGGGTCACATATGGGAAGCGGTGAAGAAAAAGGTATAGAGCAGATATCAAATGCTATAAATGAAATTTTTTCTGACATTCCTGATTTAAAAACACGACTTCTGCTTGAAACTACTGCTGGTCAGGGTTCCAGTATTGGACATACTTTTGAACAAATTGCATCAATTTTAGAGAAAATCGAAAATATAGATAAAGCTGGCGTCTGCCTTGATACCTGCCATATTTTTGCGGCCGGTTATGATATTAGAACCAGGGAAGCATATAATAAAACAATTGAAAAATTTGATAAAATTATAGGTCTCCAGCAACTATACCTGATGCATTTGAATGATTCTAAAAAAGAATTTGGTTCAAGGGTTGATCGGCATGAACAGATAGGCAGGGGATTTATAGGATTAAAGGCTTTTGAATTGATTATGAATGACAAAAGGCTTCGTAATATCCCCAAGGTAATCGAAACACCCAAAGGTAAGGAAGGAAATAAAATGGACAAGGTTAATCTAAATACACTTATAGGTCTTATTCATGACCGGGATCCGGTTCCAGAATTAGAAAAGTCGGAAGCCCCATAATTCCAAAATAATTTAAAACTTCTTTTATCTTTTTTGAATCCGGTTGTTCAGCCTGGAATTCAAGCTTGATAAAGGGTTTTAAGTTTTCATGCACCAGCTTATTTTTCAAGGTCGTATTTTCCATTGCCGTACAATTTTTACACCAGCTTGCCTTAAAATCAATTAATAAAGGTTTGTTCTCTTTTTTAGCAACTTCCAAAGCCTGGCCAAGATTATTATACCAGCCTTTATGATGAATCTTGACGTTTGAATCCCCGGAAAATGTTTTATTCTGACCCTGCGTTGTTTTATAAATGCTGTAGGCAAGGTGGCCATAATAAAAGCCTGAGAGCAGAATGATTATGGCAAATATTCTTTTTATAACAAGCATCCATTTTCCAGGCCGTGGTAATAAAGATAATCCAGCACCGGCAAACGGCCAGGGGCTGCCCATGCCTGCACCTAAAAAAAACGGCATAAAAAGACCAAAAAAATTACCCTGAGAATATATCTGACTTGCAAAAACAAGCACCGCAATGATAACCGGTGCAACGCAGGCACCTGCAAGCAGAGCTGACACTCCTCCCATAAAAAAAACTACAAAAAAACCCTTATTTTTAGTTGAATGGCCAACAGGTTGAAACTTTGAGAAATCTATAGTAAAAACATCGAACATTGCAAGAGCAAGAATGATAAAAATCATAGCTATGCCTAAATTAAACCACGGACTTGAATTTAGCGCACCAAATGTGGAGCCCGTTATTACAACAATTCCTCCGACAATTCCATATGCAATGGCGATCCCGCAAGCATAAACAAGGCCTGTGAAAAAACCGCGGATTTTGGAACCGGCCCGTGCGCCGGCTCCTATGATCGCAATATTGATAGGAATCATAGGCAGCACACAGGGAGTAAAGTTTAAAGCCACTCCGCCCAACAGAATCAAAAATAAAGAAAGGTAGATACTTCCCTGATTAAAACGTTCCAGCAAGCCTGAACTGCTTTCGGCTGGATCTGATTTTTTAAGATCAAGAAAATTTAAAAATTTCTTTGCATTTACATATCCGACCAGCCTTTTGCTAACCTCAAAGGCTTCGACATGTTGTTTCCAACCGGTTTTTATGTCGTCAAGAATGGGTTTGAAGTCTTGTAAATTATTTTGTTGTGAACTGTTTTCTTTTAATAATGTTAATTGAAATCTTTTTGATTCAGGCATAAAGCAGAGCTTCTGATCGCATCCCTGATAATATACTTCAATATCCAAATATTCATCAGGTTTCAGGTTGTTGACTTTATAGCGGGCAGAAAAATTTTGATCATAAACTAAAAGAATTTTATGAAAAAAAGGATCAGTCTTTTTAACCGGTTCGGGGATGTTATACGGCACAAGCAGAATATTGGAAGGTTGTTTCAGAGCTACTTTAATTTTATCAGCATATAGATAGTAGCCATCCGGAACAGAGAATTTTACAATAAGAACTTTTTCTGTTTTTTTTTCCAAACGGAGTTCTGCTGATATATCAAAATTATCCTGGCAAAATCCGGGTGCAGCAACATGAAACAACGATATCAAGAATATTATAATATAAGTTTTTATAATCTGACCTTTTTGTAAAATTTGAAAATTTGCATCAATATAGCTTTTTTTATGCTGGTATCCAAGAGAAAAATACTAACGATGCAAGAAAGTGTCATTATTATGACATGAAAGTGTTGTTTTATTGGCGCTCCATAAATATTAAAATAAAAAAGTAGTAACTTGTTAATAATAAACGAGAAATAATATTTTTCGGCTATTTGTTTTCCCCGAAATGATAGATTTTTATGCCGGAGCGTCATTTCTTCGGAAACAGGAACCCTACATATAATATACGTTTCCACGCTGGAGGGTGGGAAGAAAAGTTTTGATAGATTGCCCCACTTTACGGCGGTAGCCCAAAAAGCAATGGTGATGATTTTATTATTTTGTTTTTTTTTGCACGCTTTTTGCTTATTCTATTAATAACGGTTCAACGATGTGCGTGTATCTTGCTGCGGTCATCTTCAAACTTAAAAAACAAAAAAATTTTAATCACAGAGAGATTGGCACCGGGAAGCAATAACGGCATTAGTTGTAACGGCACTTCAAAATATTTTATTTTCCTTAAATTCTTGTACCCTGCAAGGAGAAAGCAGCGCTTGAACAATCAGGCGCTGCTTTTTTTTGAGAGCCTATCTTTTTTTGGTAGTGGGTGAAATCTGTTGTTTTACATAAAGGATTAAGTTTAAAAATCTCGGTACATGTTATTCTAATTGGCCTGTTGAAAATGCATAATTTGTTTTAAATACACATTTCACCCACTACCTAAAATCATAATCCGACATGATATCCTCCGAAAAAAATTAATTGTTTTAAATTTTGTTGGTTTCAATGATCTTTGTTTTAATCTTTATTCGGCCATTCAACACTGCTTCTCTCTTCGGTAAAATAGCAGAATATGCTCCACTCATATTCGCGGAGAGAAACAGGACATCGTAATTTTACTTTTTTATCATTGACCCCAATGACTTCCCAGTCTCCTTTACGAGGGCCTTTTTTAATGTTTATTTTTTGTCCAATTCTAAATGGATATGGTTCAAAAAAAACTACTTTATTAGTTTTCATAGGATAATTATCTCCCGAATATTATAATGTGCCCTCAAAATTCTATAAAAACCTTCCTGGACATTATTCCACTTTCAAAAATGTCTTTGCCGGAGTGTTGCATACGGGGCATTTTTGAGGAGGCTCATTTTCACAGGTGTAGCCGCACACTGGGCATACATAGTAATCGACTTCTTCAGCAGAGTCGATGTTATCAAGGGCTTTTTGATAAAGAGCTGCATGGATTTCTTCTACTTTATTGGCATAAATGAAGGATCGCTCCGCAGCTTTGTCTCCCTCCTTTTTAGCAGTCTCAATCATACCCGGGTACATCTCTTTAAACTCAAACATCTCACCGACGATTGCTCCTTTAAGGTTTTCAACGGTCTTACTGATACCCTTCATGGCGCGCAGGTGTGCGTGGGCATGGACTGTTTCGGCTTCGGCTGTAGCTCGAAAGAGCTTGGCCACCTGTGCAAACCCCTCCTTGTCTGCCTGTTTGGCAAAGGCCAGATACTTTCTATTTGCCTGTGATTCTCCTGCAAAAGCTTCCTGAAGATTTTCTTTAGTCTTACTCATACTTATACTCCTCCTTTTTACATATGTAATAAAGTTGTTAAAACCGTTGGTCTACACCAGATTTTTCAGGGCTCCCAAAACTTCGTTATAGTCAGGTTCGTCCGCAACCTCTTTGACAAGCTGAACATATTGAAGAATCCCATCTTTATCCAAAACAAATATCGCCCTTGCCAGTAAACGCAGATCCTTAATAAGGACGCCATATCTCTCTCCGAAGGAGGCGCTAAAATGGTCTGAAAGGGTGACCACCTTATCAACCCCTGCTGCGCCGCACCAGCGCTTCTGTGCAAAAGGCAAATCCATACTAATGGTAAGTATGGTTACGTCAGGGCCGAGCATCCCAGCCTCTTCATTGAACCTTCGAGTCTCCATGTCGCACACAGGGGTGTCCAGGGAAGGCACTGAAGCGATAACACAGATCTTTCCTTGAAATGATGAAAGCCTTACCTGGGAAAGATCATTGTTCAGGACTTCGAAGTCAGGAGCAGGTTCTCCAATTTTTGGTTGCTTTCCAATCAGGGTCAAAGGGTTTCCTTTCATAGTTATTATTCCAGCATTCTCTTCCATTTTTAGATCTCCTTAAAATTTTATGTTTTTCTATATTGTTTTTTGAGTTATTTAATTCTTCCCTTCGAAATAATTTTCTAAGGAACGGGTACGAAATAACTTTCCCAAACTTAATTCTTTGAATTTTCTGCATACATTTGTTTGGAACAAACTGGTTATACAGGAGCGAAATAACGTATTAATTTTTGATTTATTTTACTCATTACAATATAC
>JAGGWL010000147.1 GCA_021157555.1 Deltaproteobacteria bacterium
CTTGATATTTGAGATACTTCAAGTGTGTGTGTCAGGCGGGTTCTGTAAAAATCACCGAGAGGAGATAAAAAGACCTGGGTTTTGTATTTTAATCTTCTGAAAGCATGGGAGTATACGATCCTGTCTCTGTCCACCTGAAAAGGAGTGCGTATAGGGCATGGATTCTCTTTAATCAGTCTTCCTTTTGATTCAGCGCTTAGGCAGCCTGCCGGAGACATAAAACTTTTTTCGCGGTTTTCGAATGTTTTACGTATTGACATATATAAATTATAACCTGTTTGAAGATAAAATTCAACCGCCTAATCGTTTGTTTTTAGGTGACTTGATTTCATGACTTGATTTTCTTCTTTGTTTTTAGGAGGTAATGGTGATATAAATAAATCTATGATTAGGAAAACAACTATACAAGATATTAAATTGATTCATAAACTTTTACTGCTATACGGCGCCAGGGGGGAATTACTTCCCAGGCCATTAAGTGAACTGTATGATCATATAAGGGATTTTTCAGTTCATATTGATGAGCAGACTAATATTTTAACAGGTTGCTGCGCTTTGCAATTTTGCTGGGAAGATCTTGCTGAAATTCGATCTTTGGCTGTACGCCCTGATTATACAGGGAAGGGCATCGGAGCCGGACTTGTTGAGGCTGCTCTTTCAGAGGCGAAATCTTTTTGTATTAAGGAGGTTTTTGCACTTACTTATCAGCCTGAATTTTTTAAAAAATTTGGTTTTGAAATAATAGACAGGTCAAGTCTGCCGCTTAAAATATGGGCAGACTGTATCCTGTGTGTTAAATTTCCGGACTGTGATGAGACTGCCATGATGAAAAAAATCAGGAGTAAATAACATTCAAAGGTATAGGTGGATATTCCCAAACCCCCGGTTTAGGGCAGAGGTGTTGTCCGCCTACTGAAAGCCAGTTTAAATCGGGCTTAAGTTCTCTTAATTTCCCGTCATCAGGTGGCCTTGACTGGCTGGTATAGCCATAGGTGGTTTGAAAAATAGCAATTCCTTTATCCTTGTTGCGGGTAATAATATAATTTTTGGTTAATGTTTGTGTCTTCAGGTTATTATCCTTTGCTATTTGTTCAATTTCTTTCTCGTCAAGTTCCATCAGAATTGCCTTTGAAACTCCTCTTTCGGAAATTCTGATAAGGGCTCTTGATTCGCTGCTACCGGTGTAAATCGTACTGATGCATGGAATTCGTTTTAGATATTGGGCGGCAACAATAGCTGCTGTTCTTCTGCCTCCGACCAGAAAAGGCTGGCCATAATATTCGAAATATTTTTTTTGAATATCTTCCGCATATTTATCGCCTTTTTCATAGAGATCTTTTGAAATGTAGCGCAGGCTTTTAGCCAGGTCTTCTGCTGCATCTGCAATCGGCCAATCAATCCTCACATGAAAATGGGAGAGACTGTATCTATCTCTTGCTTTGGTATCGGCATTCCTTTGAATGAGCAGAGCATAATCGACAGGGAGCAATGCTTTAAGAAAGTCATAAAAATGCACGGATTCGAGGTACTTCTGGTTTCTGTCGAATTTATTTGTTAACGGAAAAGATTTGGAGCGGAGCAGATTTTGTTTGGTGGTTTTGTTTACATCAAAAAATCTGATATATTTTTTATGATCAGTCGGTATCGACTCTTCTATAAATATTACGAGAAAAGCATTCTGATATTCATATTCAAGATCCGGTATGCGTGCCCGGGGTTTTAATTCACGCTTTTCCACAAATGGGTAAGGAATTTTTTTGTTAATGAAATTATTGTAGGAATCAATAAGAGAATGTTGGAACATGAATTGATCCAGTTCATCTCTCAAAAGTTCATAATAAGAGCGTCTCAACCGGTCTGATTGACTAAGTTCTTCTCTTATACCCCAGAATGCCAATTGTTTATTCCTTTCTTAAATTTCACTGTTAGAGGGGGCAAGACCTGACCTTTATTTATTTTGTCCATTGAAATATTTTTTCTTTATACAGAAATACAAAAAAAATAGAAATAAGGCATAAACCGGAAATTAAAGCAAGCATCAAATAATTTTTTTCACAAGGATGCACCCCTACTTTCAGCCCTGTCCAGCGCTATAACCGCGGGCAGGGTCTTGCCCTCCATAAGTGTAAGAAAAGCGCCGCCTCCGGTTGAGATATATGTCATTCTATGGGATTCTCCGGTCTGGTGAACGGCTACATCAGTGTCTCCGCCTCCTACAATTGTAAGTGCGTAAGAGTCTGCCACGTTTTGTACCATAGCGTTTGTGCCTCTGGAAAAAGCATCCATCTCAAAGACTCCCATGGGTCCATTCCATATTATTGTTTTAGCATTATATAATGCCTCGGAATATAATAAGGAGGTGGAAGGCCCTATATCCAAAGCCATCCAACCGTCCGGGATTTCCTGTACAGGCACAACCTTGATTTCGGCTCGTGCATCGAACTTGTCAGCAACCACTGCATCTACAGGCAGGTAAAATTTTATTTTTTTCCTGATGGCTTTTTTTATAATATTTCGGGCTGTATCAAGAAGGTCTAACTCCACTTTGGAATTTCCCACATTAATCCCGGTGCTTTTAAGGAAAGTGTTTGCCATGGCACCGCCTATTATCAACTTGTCCACATGATTTATCATATTTTCAAGAGCTTCAAGCTTGCCTGAAACCTTTGCCCCTCCTATAATAGCGACAAGGGGTCTGTGAGGATCGGACATGGCCCTGGAAAAATAAGTAAGCTCTTTTATTAAAAGAAAACCGGCACAGGAAACAGGTGCATATTTGGTGATGGCGCTGACTGATGCATTGGCTCGATGAGCGACTGCAAAAGCATCATTTATGTAAATATCACATAAAGATCCCAATTCTTTTGCAAAAAAAGCGTCATTCTGCTCCTCTTCAGGGTGAAAACGTAAATTTTCCAGAAGGAGAATATCACAAGGCTTCATAGCTGAAACTAATTTTTTTACATCAGGCCCAATGCAGTCGGGAGCCAGCGGCACCGGGTGCTTTATTATTCTGCTTAAACGTTTGGCTACCGGTAAAAGGCTGAGCTTTGGCACCACCTTTCCTTTTGGCCTGGCCATATGCGAGCATATAATCAGCCTTGCATTTTGATCAAGCAGATACTGTATAGTCGGTAAAACCGATCTGATTCTTGTATCGTCGGTTATATTTTGATGTTCATCATAAGGTACATTAAAATCGACCCTTATTAAAACTTTTTTACCATCTACATCAATATCTCTGATTGATTTCATCAATATGTTCCTTCTTTTTATAATATAAGGCTTTTTTGCGTGACCACCTTTGCAGAAAATTTATTTTGCCGGTTTTGCAGGATCTGTCAATGAGCTCATTTTTAAGTTCAAGTCCCTGATGTCCAGCCATGGCTTTTTTTAAACAATCTGTTTTATAAATACATTTAAAACATTCTTCAGGTGAATTTCTTAATCCATTATCTGTGTGTGGAAATACTTTTTCTAATTGAGCGAAGCAGGAGGGATATTCAGGGTGGGTCTCTTTAGTGTCAGATTTCATCGAGTTCCTCTCTGAGCCCTCGTGTCATCAGCCTGTGGACAGCCTCTTCAGGAGAAATATCGTTATAAAGTATATTATATACCTCGCGTGATATTGGCATCTCAACCCCTATTCGCCGTGAAAGATTATATACGGATTTGGCTGTTTTTACTCCCTCAGCGACCATCTTCATTTCAGAAAGGATAGCATCTATTTTTTTTCCTTCTCCCAGAAGTTTGCCCACTGTATAGTTTCGGCTTAAAGTGCCTGTACATGTCAAAAGCAGATCCCCGACACCAGCCAGGCCCACAAATGTTCTTGGATTTGCACCAAGCTTTAACCCAAGCCGGCGTATTTCTGCCAGACCCCTTGTAATAATTGCGGCTCTGGTATTCAATCCGAAATCAAGACCGTCCGACATGCCGGCAGCTATTGCAATAACATTTTTTGTGGCTCCACCAAGCTCTACACCTGTTATATCATTGCTGGTATAAACCCTGAAATAGGAAGTGGCAAAAACATGCTGCACAAAATCAGCCGTTTTTTGATCTTTTGATGCAACAGCTATCAGGGTAGGTGCTTTTTTTGCAACTTCGCGGGCAAAACTAGGGCCGGAAAGAGCGGCAAAACGATTTTCCGGAATATGTTTGAAAATTTCACAGAGTACACCTGTCATGGTCAGGTGTGTTTTGTTTTCAATACCTTTGGATGCTGATACGATGGTCATATCCCGCGTGACAAAACCGGATATTTTATTTGCTGTTTCTCTCATCACATGTGATGGAACAACAAGCAGCAGCAAATTTTTCCCGGATGCAACTTTTTCTATGTCGTTGGAGGGATGAATGTTGGATGAAAGTTTAACGCCAGGCAAAAAAATCCTGTTTTCACTTAAACGGGCTATATCATCTTTAACATTTTTTTCAAAAGCCCAGAAATCTATATTAAAACCTTTCAAGGCCAGAAGATTGGCAAGCGCGGTTCCCCAGCTACCGGCACCAATCACTCCAATCTTCAACCCCTTAAAATTATTATTATTATTCATAAATTAGAAGTTTACTCCTCTTTTTCCGCCAGCCTGACCGCACCGACAACTTTTTCTTCGGCATCCATGTCTATAAGTTTTACCCCTTGAGTATTACGGCTTATAATAGAAAGTCCTTTTACAGGTATGCGTATCAGTTTTCCACTGTTTGCTATAAGCATAAGGTCATCATCATCTTCCACCAGCAGGATAGCAATAACTTTGCCATTTCGTTCGCTGGTTTTGATTGTGATAACACCTTTGCCTCCGCGTTTTTGAATGTGATATTCGTCAATTGAAGTTCTTTTACCGTATCCATATTCTGTTGCGGTAAAAAGAGTTTGGCCGTGGTTTAAAACCTCCATGCCGACAATTGAGTCGTCTGTTGCGAGCCTGAGCCCTCGTACTCCTCTGGCAACCCGGCCAGTTGCCCGGACATCAGATTCGTGGAACCTGATCGACTTCCCACAAGATGATCCCAGAAATATATTCATGTTGCCGTCCGTAATTCTGGCTGAGATCAATTCATCGCCTGGTACAAGATCAAGCCCAATAATTCCGCCAGATCTGGGTCTGCTGTAAGCCATGATATCCGTTTTTTTAACAAGCCCGTTTTTGGTAGCCGTTATGATATACGAACCAGGTTCAAAAGCCGGGACATTAAGTACCGCTGTAAGCTTTTCGTCTTTTTCAAAATTCAGCAAATTTACGATCGCCTTGCCCCTGGTCGCCCGTGCAGCCTGGGGTATTTCATAAACTTTACACCAGTAAACTTTGCCTAAATTTGTAAAAAAGAGAAAAGTGTGGTGGGTGGAAGCCACAAAAAGGTGCTCCACAAAATCTTCCTCCCTCGTGGTCATGGCGGTTTTGCCTTTGCCTCCGCGATGCTGATTGCTGTAAAGGGTTATGGGATTTCTTTTAATATAACCAGTTCTTGAAATAGTAACCACCATATCTTCTTCTACAATCATATCCTCCAGAGTGATCTCTGTGCTGGATTCTACTATTTCGGTTCTGCGAGCATCTCCGTACTCATTTTCTATTTCAGTAAGTTCTCCCTTTATGATCTGATCAACAAGATGTTCGCTTCCGAGAATTTCCTTGAATTTGGCAATATCTTTCAAAATATTTTGATATTCTTCCAGAATTTTATCCTGCTCAAGTCCGGTAAGCCTTTGAAGGCGCATATCAAGAATTGCCTGAGCCTGAATAGCAGACAGGTCGAATCTGTTTATAAGTCCGGTTTTGGCCTCAGCAGGAGATTTTGATTTGCGTATCATTGCAACTACTTCGTCCAGATTTTCAAGCGCAATTTTTAAACCGAGCAAAATATGCGCACGTTCTTCAGCTTTGTTAAGGTCGAACTGCGTCCGCCGGACAATTACTTCCCTGCGATGTAGAATGAATTGCTCCATAAGTTCTTTCAGGTTAAATATCCGGGGCTGGTTATTCAATATTCCCAAAAGGATAATGCCGAAGCTGTTTTGCATCTGGGTATGTTTATAAAGCTGATTAAGGGTAATGTCGGGTATCTGTCCCTTTTTCAGAGCAATGGCAATGCGCATGCCTTCCCGGTCGGATTCGTCCCGCACAAAACGGATTCCTTCAATATGCTTGTTTTTAATTAAATCCGATATTTTTTCTATCAGCCTGGCTTTATTAACCTGGTAGGGAATTTCTGTAACTATAATGGTCTCCATTTTGGTTCTTTTATCTTTTTCTATTATAGCTCTGGCCCGCAGGCGTATTATTCCCCTTCCGGTTTTGTATGCATCGTATATTCCTTTAGTCCCGTAAATCATGGCGGCAGTGGGAAAGTCAGGTCCCGGAATGATACGAACAAGTTCTTCAAAGGTGATTTCCGGTTTATCAATAATGGCTTTAACTCCCGCAACAATCTCCGGCAGGTTGTGGGGAGGAATGTTGGTAGCCATGCCGACTGCTATGCCTGATGAACCGTTTATTAATAAATTTGGGAATTTGGTTGGAAGAACAGAGGGTTCAGACATTGATTCATCATAATTGGGGACAAATTCAACAGTATCCTTTTCAAGATTTTCCAGTAATTGATGGGATAAACGCATCATTCTGATTTCGGTATATCTCATCGCAGCCGGAGGGTCGCCGTCAACCGAGCCAAAGTTACCCTGTCCGTTTATTAATGGATATCTTAAAGAGAAATCCTGCGCCATTCTTACAATGGTGTCATAAACAGCAGTATCGCCGTGGGGGTGATATTTACCTATCACATCGCCAACAATACGGGCTGATTTTTTATAAGGTTTGTTCCAGTCGTTTCTGAGCTCATGCATTGCAAAGAGCACACGTCTGTGAACAGGTTTAAGCCCGTCCCGAATGTCAGGAAGTGCCCGGCCGATAATTACGCTCATGGCATATTCGAGATAAGATTTTTTCATCTCTGTTTCGATGCCGATAGTCTGTTTATTTTCTGGTTGTATCATAATTTCTTAGTATTTCGTCCTTGTTTTCAAAGAAACGGCTTCCTGTTCGCCGAATTCTACCATTTTTTGATAATTGGTCCTATATATATCGGTTAAAGTAAGGAATGCGGTAACTACCAGAGGGCCATAAATTATTCCCAGGATGCCGAATAATTGCAGGCCGCCGATGATTGCCATAAAAACCAGTAATGTGTGTATTTTTACACGTTTTCCAACCAGGCGTGGCTTAAAAAGATATTCTATTCCTCCGGAAAGGAGCAGGTAAAATATAATAAAAAATATTCCTGCTCCTATTCGTCCATTTAAAAAAAGAATTCCGGCCGCTGGGATGAATACAATTCCAATTCCCAGAATTGGCAGAAATGCAAGTAATCCCATAATGACGCCCCATAAAAATGGAGATTTAAGGCCAAAAAGCGCAAAAAGAGCACCGCCCAGCAGACCCTGAATTAATCCACCAAATCCGTTGCCTATGAGAATAGCACCCGACATATCCTTAAATTTTGATATTAGCTGCTCATCCTGTTCGTTGGGCAGAGGCGAAAGATCAATTATAAAAGCAAGCAGCTCATCGCCATCTATAAGCAGATAATAGATCACAAGCAGCATGAAACAAAAGTTTATCGCAACTCCTGCCATATTGGATGCGATTGCACGGATTTGTTCATATAGAAAAAAGCCTGTTATTTTGGCAGCCTCTGCAATTGCTTTATTTAGATCATTTGCGCTTAATTCAAAATTGAAACGGGACAGCAGGATGTTGATTCTTTCCAGAGTCCTGTTATCTGTAAGGAAGTGCTTTATTTGATCATTAAGTACAGCACTTTTTGCTGTAAGGTATAAGTCATACGCTTCCTGGGAAAGTGCGCTTCCAAAAAAGACCATCGGCACGAATAGAAGAAAAAAAATCAGGGTGCATGTAAGAAATGATGCAAAAGATGGCCGGGTTCCTTTTTTTATAAAATTATAAACTGGTTTGAAAATTCCGGACACTACTGCGCCCAGGATGATTACTGAAATAAAAGGCCAAAATAGAATACTGATAAAATAGATTGATATAAGAAACAGAACCAGGAAAAACCAGAATATCGAATCACGGGAAGATTTATAATCCATTTTGCCTTTAGTCATGTAAGGTTAGGAACGAGGACGAAATAGCTTCCCGTTCCTAACACTTGTTGAAATTACTTACTGATAATTCCAAGAGCCACTAAAACAAGAATAATTTCATAAACAAAAACCGGTGTGTAACTGCCTGAAAGAGTGAAAGTGATAATGCCTCCTATTATTGCAGGCACAGCAAAAAAAACAAGAATACCTAATTTTCTGCTTAGATTCATCATAATAAATTTCCTTTAACGTTCAATTATCATTGCCATGCCCATTCCGCCGCCAATACACATACTGATCAGACCTGTATTGTAACCTTTGCGTTTCATCTGGTTCATTCCGGTAACCATCTGTCTGGCGCCTGTACATCCTATCGGATGGCCAAGAGAAATACCGCTTCCCAGTTCATTGGGGCGGTCGGTTTCAATCCCCAGTTCTCGCATACACCCAATCGCCTGGGATGCAAATGCTTCATTCAACTCAATCATGTCAATATCATCAAGCGTCATACCCGCAGTTTTTAAGACTTTTCTTACAGCCGGAACCGGACCAAGCCCCATATAAGCAGGGTCGAGACCGCCTGCGGCAAATGCCTTTATTTTTACTATGGGCTCAAGTCCCATATCTTTTGCCTTTTCGGCACTCATCAAAATGACCGCGGCAGCAGCATCGTTAATTCCGGATGCATTCCCGGCTGTGACTGATCCGCCTTTTTTAAAAGCGGGTCTTAGTTTCGCCATTTTTTCTATATTTGTATCCATTGGACGTTCATCAATATCAAAAACCGTTTCACCTTTGCGGGTTTTGAGTACTACCGGTACAATTTCGTCGGCAAAGATTCCGTCTGTAATGGCTTTTCTTGCTCTGTTGTGGCTTAACACCCCGAGTTCGTCCTGCTCTTTTCGGCTGATATCATACATATCGGCAATATTTTCGGCAGTAAGACCCATATGGTATCCGTAGAAAATTTCATATAATCCATCAAACACCATGAGGTCATATATGTCGCCTACGCCGGTAAGCTCCATTCTATGTCCCCACCTGGCCTTGGGTAGCGCCATTGGTGCCATACTCATTGATTCTTGACCACCGGCAAGTACTACATCAGCCTGACCTGCCATGATTGATGTCGCTCCCAAAGCAATTGCTTTAAGCCCTGAACCGCATATTTTGTTTATTGTCATGGCTGGAGTTTCTTTGATAATGCCGGCCTTTATCATAGCCTGGCGGGCTGTATTCTGACCCTGACCGGCCTGCAGTACATTGCCCATAATTACTTCATCAATCGTTATCGGAGTAGCAGAATCGTCCCAGTCATAACCTTTTTTTTCAAGTTCAATAATTCCCCTGTCCTTTAACTTGTCCGGAGCACTTTCCTGCATTAATTTATCCGGCACCGGCTTAAGCCTGGCTCGTTTAAGAGCATCCTTCATCACTAATGAGCCTAAATCAATTACCGGAACCGTTTTAAGACCCCCACCAAAACTGCCTATAGCAGTTCTTGAACCACTTACGACTACCACATCTTTCATGAAATGCCCTCCTTTGCGATTATATTAAGAATAAACTTGCCTTTGTAAGTTTTGAATAATAAAATATATAAAAATTAATATAACATATAATACAATTTAAGGTCAATAAAAGTATAGTCATTCTCCCCGTTCCTTATGGATTTATAATGTATAAAAAATTTTACGAGTTAAATGAGAAACCATTTAATATGGTTCCAAATCCTGCGTATCTTTATCGAAGTGAAAAACATCAGGATGCCTTGACATATCTGGAATATGGGTTGATGGAGGCAACCGGTTTTATACTTCTTACAGGGGAGATCGGCATAGGCAAGACTACCCTGGTGCGATATATTCTTAATCAGATTGAACCGGATGTGGATGTTGCGGTGATTTTCAATACTAATATTACATCTGATCAGCTAATAAGTCTTATTCTGGAGAATTTTAAAATAACTCCCAAAAAAGATAAAACAGCCAATCTTGATTTGCTGTATCAGTTTTTAATTCAAAGATTTTCCGATGGCAGCAGGGTTTTGTTAATTATAGATGAAGCCCAGAATCTTCATGTAGATGTTCTGGAAGAAGTCAGAATGCTGTCGAATCTTCAGTCGGATGAAGAGATTCTGTTACAGATTATGCTGGTGGGGCAGCCTGAATTAAAGGCCAGGCTGCAAGACCCCAGGCTGGCCCAGCTTGCGCAACGTATTGTCGTGAATTATCATTTATCTACCCTTACCAGGGAGGAGACAGGGGAATATATCGAATACCGGTTGAAAAAAGCAGGCGGGAGTCCTGATATCTTTCTCCCTGAATCCGTCGATTTAATCTATACAACTTCCGGTGGGATTCCCAGGATTATAAACATGTTATGTGATACTGCCATGGTCTATGGCTTTGGCTATGAATTGAAACAGATAGATTCAACAGTTATTGACCGGGTTATTGAAGATAAAGGCGGAATAGGATTTTATGTTGAGCCGGAGCAAAACAAGGATGAAAATAAAATCGGAATTTTGTCGGAAAGGGAAGGGGAGGGTGCTAATGGGGAACTTTTGCAGCGGTTTCAAAGATTTGAAGCTAATCTTCAGGATATCAGGCTAAAAATTAATCTGCTTGTTAAAAAGCAGGCGACTAAAAACGAATATAATCAAGACGGATACCATGACGAAATGGTAAGTACCCTGCAAGGTCTTTTTGATCAGGAAAGAGAACATAGTGAAAAACTTATGAAGGAATATGCAATTCTGGATGAAAGATTCAAGCGGTTGTCCGTGAAGCATTTAGAGATGATAAAAAAAGAGGACGTGCAAGAAAGGCCGGCGTTGCCATCTCCTGAAAATGAAGATTTGAAAAAACAAAATGTAAAACAAAAAATTTGGGGATGGCTTATCCGGCGATTTGATCCACGTCCCTAAGCATAACCATATCGCATCCTCTTATTTATAGAAGCTGTTTGTCTGTTCAGCACATATCCGATAAAATTATTTTGCGGAAGAAGAGCCACCGCTTTTTTTACGTCATTGATGTCGGTTTTTCCCTCTTCGACTACCATTAAGGTGCAATCTACCATTGGTGCAAACGTCATGGCATCTGCGTTTCCAAGCACAGGCGGCATGTCAAAAATAATATACCTTTCATCGTAGCGTTTTTTCATCTCTGCCACCAGATTTTTCATTTTTGGTGACCCAAGCAGTTCGCTGCTTTCCAGTATTTTTTTACCACCGGAAATAATGGTCATTTTTTCAATTCCAGGCCATATAATCAGTTCCTTGAGGGGAGTGTTATTTTCAAGGTAATCTATCAACCCCATATTGCTGGAAACTCCCAAATACTTGTGAATATTCTGATGCTGTAAATCAGTATCTACAAGCAGTACTGTTTGATTAAATTCTTTGGCCATAGTAATTGCCAGGTTGATAGCAGTGAGGGTTTTACCCTCTCCGGGATGAACACTCGTTATCATTATTGTGTTCCACCCGCTGGCCTTCATGCGATGCTGTATTCGGGTTCTCAGAACCTTGTAATAATCAATGGCAAGAGAATCCGGAAAAAGTGCTGCACATTTGTTCTCTTCAGCTTTAACCGTATCAAGCATGGCTGATTTTGATTCGAGATAATCCGGCGGGGTCCATCCGGTATTTTTTTTGCCGCCAGACTGCTGCCCGGATGCTTGCGTCTTGTTGTGTTGTACGCTTGATTTTGTTTGTTCGCGTTCCTGCTTTGCTTTTTCGATAGCTTTTCTAAGTTCCATAATTTACCCTATTTACAGTTTCCGCATAAGTTTGGCCCAAAATACATTAAGATCCATAATAAAAAAA
Organism: Deltaproteobacteria bacterium; assembly: GCA_021157555.1. Lineage (GTDB taxonomy): Bacteria > Desulfobacterota > Desulfobacteria > Desulfobacterales > BuS5 > BuS5. The sequence continues at coordinate 11,943 of JAGGWL010000147.1, forward strand.
TGAAAAATAATTATTGCTGCCACAACAAACAAGATTATTCCGATTACCAGGATAATACGATTTCTTTTTTTACGAACAATATCCTTGCTTGTTAAAATTTCAGGTATTTCCGCCAGCACAGGGAATGATGTGATGGCTGTAAGTGTTTCGGCCTTGCGTACAGATTGATCTGAAAATTCTCTTACAGAAGCAGCTCCCACTCCTGCGCCTAAAGATAGAACAAAACCTATCAGGATAATCGCAATACGGTTGGGCTTAAAAGGTTTCTCAGGCAGTTGGGGAGGATCAATCAAGGTAAAACGCTCTCCTTTTTGTTCTTTTTCCAGTCCCTGTGCTACTTTTGCTTCCATGAATTTTCTCATCAGATCTTCATATTTGACTCTGGTACTCAATTGTTCAGTTGCAAGTCCCTTGAACTGTTCTTCTATACGCGGAGTCGCTTCAATCCTTGCCCGATAATCGTCTCGTTTTTGTTTAATTTCTTTTATCCGCCTGTAAACAGACTTTATCTCGGACTTTACTCCTGAAAGTTGGGATGAAAGAGTGATATAGACCGGATTATTTTCTATATCATCTTTTTTACCTTTTCTGCCTCCTGATGCGCTGATCTGTTTTTCTATTTCTGCAATTTCATTTTTTGTTTTTATTACATCCGGGTACTTATCTGAAAAGCGGCTTTTCAGATAAACAATATTTAATTTAAGTTCGTCCAGCCGGCGTTTATCCTGATTGGCAGATTCTGATGCGATTCCGGATAGCTGGGTTTGTAAAGAACTTTCCCTTTCCTTGAGCGTGCGGAGGAGTTCATTCAGCCGGTCAATATTCTGTTCCAGGCTGTTTAAGCTTTGCATGTTGACCTGAATCAGCTCCGGAAGTTCATTGATGTTTTTTTTTTTAAAAATAGCAATTTTTGCCTCTATCTTAGCGAGCTCATCTTTAAGCTTGAGCATTTCTGTTTTCAGGAATTTGGTTGTCTCGCTTGTCTGGCGCTCGCGTACCTGGAGGTTTTCTTCTAGAAACAGGGAAGTTATAATATTGGCAACACGCTGAACTTTTGCTGGTGTATCCTTGCCTTCATAGGAAAGTGTAAAAGCAATGGTTGCGACTGAAGGGCGTCCTGTTCGGCGATCCACTACTTCTGCGCTGATAGGCTCCATTGAAACATCTTCGCGCATTTTTGAAACTATCTCTTCCTGTGTCCATTTTTTTTGTTTATTCGAGTAAAGATTAAAACGCTTAATGATATCCAGCAGCTTTGTCGTACTCATAATCCTTTGGTTAATGGACTGTATTCGCTGCTCAGCATAGCTTGTAACTGTTGTGATAACAAAATCGGCCGGAATTTCCTGCTCTTCAATCAGGATAGTAGCTGTTGATTTGTAAACCGACGGCAGTGTAAAAGCAATGATTACGGCAATAACAAAGATAATTAAAGCAGGAATAATCAGTGACCATTTCCTGTTTTTTATAATTTGAATATAGTCAGCAGGTGATAAAACGGCTTCTTCCATAGAGTTTTCTCCAAAAGGGTTTTGGCCTACAAGGGCAACCACGAGGGTTTGCCCCTACGGGTAACAGCAATGGAACCGCACAAGGGCAACCACGAGGGTTTGCCCCTACGGGCAATGGTTATTCAAATAATGGGTAATCCATTGAAATTTTAATAAAAAATTGATTTCGTGTTTTATTTGTATGATCTTCCTTGTCTTTATTTTTTGTAAAATTATATGAAGCTTCCATAAAAAGATCATTTGTAAAATTATATCTTATACTGGGGCGTATGCGCCAGGTTGTTTCATCAGTACCACTTTTTGAATAGTCGCCGGCATCGGCTTTGTTAAGATAATATCCCGTCGATATCCGGCCGCTGAGTTCGTATGTAAACCTTCTGCTTATATTAAGCTCCAATGTTGTTCTTTCGGTTGCTCCGGATGTCCCGCTGGATGCTTTAACATCATGAGAAAAAACAAGACTGCTGTTTGTCAACTCTCCATTATAGGAAGTAGTAATCCTCGCGACCATCCCGCTGCCGCTGTTATTTTCTGTTTGTGTAAAATTGATTGGATCATACTCATAACGAGTCTTATATTCCGATTTTGTGTAATTCCCTCCTATATCGGCAAGTATGCTGAAAATTTCACTAATATTTCTACTTACACCGATTGTAGCGGAATAATAATCTATTTTGCTATTATCAGTAACTGTCCGGATTAATCTGGTATTTTTACCATCCAGATAATCATAGCTTCCATAATAAAAATTCAGACGTCCCATGGTCAGTTCATCTATAAAACTCAAATTATGGGTAAGTCCCAGATTCAGATTGTGCATTCGGAGGTCATTATCTTCACGGTCATCAAAATTATCTTTTGTAAATGAATAGGAGGTATATACAGAAGTTGTTTCGTTAAGCATGCTGTTTAAGGAAAAACCGCCGTTAGACCGGATACGGGTTGAGTCGCTCAGAATCAGGCCAGTTGCCGTGCCTTCATCTATTACCTCAATATCACGATCCCGCCGGGAATCCTTTTTATAACCGGCATCAGCGCCTACACTTGTTTCAGGCGTGAGCTGATAATTTAGGTTGGCTTTATAATTCTGGTCAATGGCATTCAGTTTATTATTGTCAGAATAGCTTATTCCGTCAAAACGGGCGGACAGACCGAGATTTAATCTTTCAGTCCGGTTGCTCAATTTCAGCCCTGGAGAAACAGTTGTGATAAAGTCTTCTTCTTCATTTCTATCGTCGAAAAATATATTGTCATTATATTCCCCTTTAATATCAATAGAAGGTATAAATTTGAAATCGTCCGCCCTGATTTGAGCCGGCAAAGATATCATAGCCAGTGCCAATAAATATAATATAATTTTTTTGTTTAAGAGCATATGCAAAAAATATACTTTTTTGAGGTTTTAATAAGCCATATGCCTGGCGGGCGCTTACAAAGGCAAAGGGCGAACACAAAATTCGCCCCTACTAACACAAGGGTTGCCCCTATGGTACTACAATAATATCTCCGCGTTTCAGGATTATATTCTGTTCAAGAGCTTCGCCCCTGGAAACATCATTGTACCTGAATTTAAAGATAGTTGTTTTTCCGTTTTCTTCCCTGAAAATCAGAATTTTATTTTTTTTTGCAAAGGGATTCAGCCCTCCAGCCATGGAAAGCGCCTGGAGTACATTGATGTTTGTATTTAGAACAAAACGACCAGGATGATTTATCCGGCCGATAATGTAAATCATCATGCTGTTTACCTGCTGCACAACCACAGACAGGTTTGGATCTGGGACATACTGCTCAATTTTTTTATTCAATTCATTTCTGAGAGAAGTCACTGTCTTTCCTGCGGCATCAATATCACCGATCAAGGGGAATGAAATCTTGCCATCAGGCAGAACAGTAACCAGTTTGGTCAAAGCTTCATCTTTCCAGACGGAAATATCCAGGATATCACCCCGACCGATTAAATAATCATCACCAAAAAAATTGACTTTCTCTTCCTTTGCCAGGCTTGCTGTGGCAAATATAGAAATTGAAATTAAACTAACTGAAATTAAAAGCATTATCCAAAGTTTTACTTTTTTCATAATAAACTATCCCTTAAGTTCGTTTAATATTTTTTTCGCATCATTCCTGCCGTCAAAATCCTGATCTTTGGCAAGAGCTTTTTCAAGCATCTCAATAGCTTCATCCGTATGGCCGGTTTTAGACAAGAGCATCCCCAGGTGGTATGCGATCACAGGATTGTCAGGTGCGGAATCAAGAGCATAACGGGTAAACCGTAATGCTTCAGTCATGTCATTTTTTTTGTAACATATCCATCCGAGGGTATCAAGTATAACGGCCTCGTTTGGTCTTGTTTGTTGAGCTTTTTTTGCAATTGTAAATGCTTTTTCAAGCTCCTCGTCGGTTTTGTAATGATTGCTTATCAAAAATGCAAGATTATTAGCGGCCGACCACAGGTTCGGATTAACCTCCAGGGCTTTTTCATATGTTTTGATTGCCTTTTCATATTCGCCTGCCTGGTCATATATTTGTCCAAGTGACAAGTATGCTGCCGGATTATTAGGATTGGCTTTTAATGCGGTTTTGAATCTCTCTATAGCTTCCTGTTTTTTTCCCTGAACAATATAAAGCCTGGCCAGGTTATTATGCGGAGCTGGCCACAATGGCTGGATTTCAATCGCTTTTTTAAATGCATCCTCAGATTTTTGATATTTTTTGTTAGATCCGTAAATTTGCCCCAGCATGTTGTATGCAAAAGCATCCTCAGGATTATCCTTTATTTTTTTTTCACAGATTGCGATGGCTTTGTTATGTTTTTTATTGAAAATGTAAAGCCTTACCATGGAAGATAAAATAGCGGCAGACTGCCTGTTTTTTTCATAGCCCTGCTCCAAAACAATAAGAGCTTTGTCCAATTTTTTTTCGACACCGTACAATCTGGCCAATCTTAAATAACCCAGAGCATTTTCAGGCATTATTTGAATTATTGTTTTATATTCATTTTCAGCTTTGTCAAATTTCTTTAAACCGGCAAAAAGATCGCCAAGCGCAGCTTTTGCTTCAATATCATCGGGATAATAATCTATTATTTTTTTCAGATGATCTTCAGCCCCCTTATAATCTTTATTCATAACAAGTATGCGCGCAATACCTGTTAAAGCCTCTCTTGATTTCGGGTTAACCTTCAGGAGATTGCGAAGGGTATCCAGAGCCAGCCCTTTTTCCTTATTCAGCATGTGTGCCTGAGCAAGACGAAGATAACCGGTAATATTTTCAGGTTTTTCCTTTACTATAGTGCGAAATTCAGAGATGGCATTCAAACCATCGCCTTTGATAAGGTAGATTTGTCCTTTTGTAAAATGTGCTTCAAGGCTCTTAGAATCTTCCTTTAGCACTTCCGCAACATATGTTTCCGCTGTTTTGAGATCTTTTTTAAAGAGGTATACTTTTGCGAGTGCATTTTTTGTCTGTAAAATTTCCGGAGCTGCAGGATCTTTATCCAATGCCAGACATTCTTTAAGAATTTTAATAGCCTTGTCCGGTTTTTTTTGTTGCCCATAAAATTCGCCAAGTATAAAACGAAGCTTATAACTATCAGGATTATCTCTCAGGCCCTGGTCCAGTATTTTTTCAGCTTCATTAATCTGTTTTTTTGATAAATAAAATTTGGCAAAATTGATCCAGTTCTCTTCATTGGTTTTATCCGATTCAACCAATTTTTTTAGCAGGGCAACAGCCTTGTCATGCTTGCCGGAATCCCAGTAAAAACCGGCCAGATTAAATTTATGGCTAACTTTATCAGGTTCTATCTTTATAATCTCTTGCAGAGTTGCAACAGTTTTATCCGGTTGTTTGGAGATAATATAAAGTTGGGCAAGAATAGTATGGAGTGAAACAGATTGTGGATTTGCTTTAATACCGGCCAGGATAATTTTTACAGCATCATGGAAATTTTTATCACGGGAATGAATAGATGCCAACATAAGATATATATCAGGTTTGGTCATTCCTTTTTTAAGCAGTGTTTTCAGCAGCTTTTTCGCTTCTGAACTCTTTTTTTCTCTCAGCAGTATTGCTCCCTTTACAAGAAGTGCTTCAAGATTATCGGGGTTTGCCTTTAAAATCAGCTCAATTTCTTTTTTGGATCGATCAAGAGCCCTGCCCGCCAAAAAAAGTTTGCCAAGCTGCAGATGTGCATCCATATTTTCAGGATCAAAAGCTATTGTTTTTGAAAATAAGCCAAAAGCCTTTTTATAGTTTTTATCCTTAAATTCCAGCATTCCCAGCATGTAATAAGCGTTTGCAAATTCCGGATCAATTTGTAATGCATTCTTGAATTCCAGCCTGGCTTTTACGTAATCCTTTTTTTCAAAAAGTGTTTCCCCTTTATTGAAAAATTTCATTTTTTTTTCTTCCTGTGTGCCGCAGGCGGCAAACAGGAAAGCCAAAAGACCGATAATAAGAATTCGAAATAAATATTTAGGCATGCTTGATGCTCCGTATAAAATAAAATTATAGTAGGGGCAGTTCGCGAACTGCCCCTATGTTCCTTATAAAATTCCTCTTGCGAAAATTACAACAAATGCGGCTGCAGTTAATAGCCCCAACCTGTTCAATTCCCCGCGTAATTCTCCGATAATAACCTCGTAGCTGAATATGAAAAATATAGTTTTTACAGCAACAAGTCCTATAGAACCGTTTTCAAAATTATTTATAGTTATTTTGGGAACAATTAAAGCAATAAAAAGTATAAGAAAATCCATGGAGGTGGGCTTAAAGCCTTTTTGCCGTTTAGTAAGCTTTAGTACCAGTATTTCACAAAAAATAAAAAGTCCGAACAAGATATCATAAGCCACCTCCATCCTGAAATTTAGCCAGGAAGCCGTATCTACCTCACTTATAAAAACCAGGCAAGGGGCAACCACATATATTGTAAATCGTAAAATGCTGCCAAGCCATTTTTTTAAAAAAAACATACTTGATAAAATCAGTAGGGACATAACGATAGCAGTATATGAAAAATATATTGGAATCCGGATGGGAATACAAGTAGTAATCAGCAGAAGCAAAGGGATGCTTGTGCAAATAAGTTTAAAAGATACTTTTATAAAAATCTTTTTTTCTTTAAGAAATTTTAGTTTGTGCTTTATAAAATTATCAAAAAAAATAGATCTTACAATACCCTTGCC
>JAGGWL010000163.1 GCA_021157555.1 Deltaproteobacteria bacterium
GTATGCTCGTGTATGTCGCCAAACGCAATAATTTTCATTGATTTTTCCTTTTTTTATTGATCATATATATTGCAAAAGAAATATGGGTCATCGCGGATTAGCGCGAATTTGTCATGGTCGGTTTATATCCCGAAGGGATGATGGCGTATAGCCGGTGGTTTCAACCACCGGCTATACGACTTTTCCCCTCCGGGGAAGTTTCCACGTTAATCCGCGATGAGCCAGAAATATTTAAGTTTTTTTTAAAGTCAAAATATGATAAACATAAAGTTCTTTTTTTTCAAGTTGCTTTTATAATATTTTATTTATGAAAAAAATAATTAATCTTCAAGCTTATCGATCTAGAATGGTTGTACAAAAGGGTTTTACTCCCTGGTATAAACGTTTTGGTGAACAGTACGGAGAACATACAACTATAGTAGACATTTCAGACAAAACTCTTTGCAGTCTGGCATCTCCAGGAGACGAAAGTACAACTGCTTTTTACGATATAATTATGGGAATTCTGGATTTCGGACGCGCCGCGAAGTTTTATTATATGGAAAGTAGTGATCAACTTAAAGTTATAGATATTCATCTTTTTTTAGCGGACAATATACGTTTTGAATTGATGCACAGGCTGGAATGGGTTGAAAATTTTTCATGTGAAAACTTCTCTCTTATTGAAATGGTGCAATCCTGTGATAAAATAAAAAAACAAAGCAAAGGAAAGGCACCAATTTTGTCAAAGTCTCACCATGAATATCCTCTTTACAGTGCACTTGTGGGAGGAGACAAAGAAGCTTTTATTCGCCTCATGCTTCCTGATGCCATTTCTGCTTTTAAAGAACGGCTTGAAGCTTAGTATCTTAATATTTATTTTCGTGTTTTCGTGATAAGTTTTTCTTTTTTTAGTTCCGGCTTGTCCGGATTAGGAACTTAGGAATATTTTTCAATTAATTTACAGATGGAGTATAAATTATGGATTATGAGAATAATACAACATCATTAAAAGGCAGCTTGTTAATGGCCATGCCGGGACTAATTGATCCTAATTTCCATCAATCTGTAACATGTATTTCTGAACATAATCAGGATGGCGCTGTCGGAATAATTGTAAATAATATTCATCCTGTTCTTTCAGCTAAAATTATTTTTCAAGAATTTGATCTAGATTATACTGAAAGTGCGGAAAAGATTCCTATTTATATGGGAGGCCCTGTCCATATGAATAAAATTTTTGTGCTTCATGGTCCGCCATTTCAATCCACACAAACTTTAATGATCAATAATGAGCTTGCCATGAGCAACTCAATGGAAATTATAAAAAATATTGCCACAGGCGATGGGCCCAAATTATTTATCATCTCACTGGGATGTGCCGGCTGGGGGGCAGGCCAGCTTGAAAATGAACTAATGTCAAATTTTTGGCTTACAAGCCCTTATTCAAAAGATATTCTTTTTGATATTTCTATTGAGGATCGCTGGAAAAAAGCGATGAACAATATAGGTGTCGATCCTGCAATGCTATCAAACATCGCAGGCCATGCCTGATTTTTTAAAAAAAATTCGTGACGAGCTATTTTTGTAATAGTTCACCGGAGATATGAAAGGATTTACATTCAAACATGAAACGAGAAAAATCACAAAATCTGTTTAATAAAACTCTGGATATTATCCCCGGTGGGGTTAACAGTCCTGTGCGCGCATGCAAATCTGTCGGGGAAGACCCTGTTTTTATAGATCATGCCGAAGGCTGCATGATCTATGACGTAGATGGAAACTCGTTTATAGATTATATAGGTTCATGGGGACCGATGATATTAGGGCACAGGCATCCTTCAGTTATTCGGGCACTTGCGTCTGCCTTAAATCGAGGTACCAGTTTCGGAGCTCCTACCGCTCTTGAAACAACGCTTGCTAAAATGGTAATTAATGCTGTTCCCTCAATAGAAATGGTGCGGATGGTCAATTCAGGCACAGAAGCTGCTATGAGCGCAGTCAGGCTTGCAAGGGGATGTACAGGCCGGGATGAGATAATTAAATTTGATGGATGTTATCATGGTCATGCTGATACCCTGTTAGTCGAGGCAGGGTCAGGTGTTGCTACTCTTGGGATTCCTGGAAGTCCCGGCATTCCTGAATCAATTGTTCGGCACACTCATTCTCTTCCATTTAATAATATTGATTCCTTTCAAAGATTGATGGATGATATGGGTGACAGAATCGCCGCAGTAATAGTTGAGCCGGTCGCAGGGAATATGGGCCTTGTTCCTCCAGTTAAAGGTTTTCTGGAAATATTAAGAAAATTGACGGAACAACATGGGGCATTGTTGATTTTTGACGAAGTAATGTCCGGCTTCAGGGTTGCTTACGGAGGCGCACAATCTCTATATGGGATTAATCCTGATATAACCTGTCTGGGCAAGATTATTGGAGGCGGTCTGCCGGTTGGTGCTTATGGCGGACGCAAAAAAATTATGGAGCATATTGCTCCTCAAGGGCAGATTTATCAGGCCGGAACATTGTCGGGTAATCCTCTTGCCATGGCTGCCGGAATAGAAACTTTGCTGGAATTAAAGAAACCGGATTTTTATAAAAAAATAAATCAAAAAGCAAAACGTCTGGCCGATGGACTTAAAACAGCCGCAGAAAAAAAAGATATAAAAGTACAGGTCAAAAGTGTTGGCGGCATGCTGTGTCTGTTTTTTTCAGATAAGGATGTAAAAAACTTTGATGATGCAAAAAATTGCGATCTTGATATGTTTGCAGCCTATTATAAAGGTATGTTGAAAAAAGGAATATTTCTGGCTCCTTCACAGTTTGAAGCAATTTTTATTTCAGCAGCCCATAAAAATGAAGATATCGATAAAACAATTAAAGCTGCAGAAAAAGTATTTGAAACATTGTAAAATTTATTTAAATACTTCCATTATGGACGGAAGAGCTGTACCGCTCGGTTGTTTGATAAAAAATCCCCGCTCGCCTGACAACGCCAGCCTGGTAAATGGATTTTCTTCAATATTGATATCTATAA
>JAGGWL010000124.1 GCA_021157555.1 Deltaproteobacteria bacterium
GTGCCGTTGCTATTGTTATTCCACGCTCTTTTTCTTCAGGCGCCTTGTCAATCTGGTCAAACGGTACATAATCAGCCAGACCCCTTAAACCGCTAAGTTTTGTTATTGCTGCGGTCAATGTTGTCTTACCGTGATCTATGTGACCTATGGTGCCTACATTTACATGCGGCTTGGTCCTCTCATACTTTTCCTTTGCCATCTATAGTACCTTTTCCTTATTAATACGGAAGTAAAATCTTTAAAAAATGACCCCACCTACCAGCGATAATGTGCAAAAGCCTTATTAGCATCAGCCATTTTATGTGTATCTTCTCTCTTTTTAGCAGAAGCACCTTTTTTATTAGAGGCATCCAATAATTCTGCAGCAAGTTTGCCGGCCATACTTTTTTCCGGTCTTTTACGAGCAAAATTAATTATCCATCTAATCCCTAATGCTGTTCTCCGCGAGGGTCTTACCTCTGTCGGCACCTGATAGGTTGAACCACCAACACGCCGTGACTTAACCTCAACCATAGGCCGTACATTTTCAAGGGCACGTTCAAAGATTTCGACTGGCGATTCTTTTGTTTTATCTTCAATAATGCCAAAAGCACTATATAAAATAGACTCTGCAACGCTCTTTTTACCATCCCTCATGATTGACTTAATAAATCTTGAGACCAGAACATTATTATATTTGGAATCCGGTACAACCTTCCGTTGTGGAACTTCTCTTCTTCTGGGCATATTTCAAACCACTTCCAGGTTTAATAGATTAAAAAAATTTGGCTTTCATGCAAACCTATTTAGGTTTCTTGGCCCCATATTTAGAGCGACTCTGTTTCCTGTCACCCACACCAAGTGTGTCAAGAACACCTCTAACAATGTGATACCTCACACCAGGTAAATCTTTTACACGCCCGCCGCGCACAAGAACGACAGAATGCTCCTGAAGATTATGTCCAATACCAGGAATATACGCAGTCACCTCTGACCCGCTTGTCAGCCTGACTTTAGCAACTTTCCTCAATGCTGAATTAGGCTTCTTGGGGGTTGAAGTATATACACGAGTGCAGACACCTCTTTTTTGTGGAGCGCCCTTAAGCGCAGGGGTGTTGGTTTTCTTCTTTATTCGTTTTCTGCCTTTTCTAACCAATTGATTGATCGTTGGCATGTCATCCTCATTAAAATAAAATTATAACATATAGAGCAAGTGATGTTGATAAAAAGCGTATCATAGCCGTTGAATAATATATTGTCAAGTGTTTTGTGTAAATATCTAGAAATTGTCTATTCACACGCAGAAGCATGAAACGATACTAAAAACAAATGAATTATATCTCTACATCCAAATCTTCATAAGCAGGGAACCCTGTACCTGCAGGAATCAGCCTGCCCATAATTACATTTTCCTTAAGACCTCTGAGATAATCCTTTTTCCCTGCAATACTCGCTTCAGCCAGTACCTTTGTTGTCTCCTGGAACGAAGCCGCTGAAATAAAACTTTCAGTACTCAGAGATGCTTTGGTTATTCCAAGAATCAACGGTTCTCCAACAGCCGCTTTTCCACCTTTTTCCACGATCGCAGTGTTTATTTCTCCAAACCTGACTCGATCAATATGTTCTTCAAGAATCAAATCGGTATCTCCTGCGTCAAGAATTTTTACACGTCTCATCATCTGGCGCACTATCACTTCAATGTGCTTATCATTTATACGAACTCCTTGCAGGTTATATACCTCCTGAACTTCATTTACCAGATAACGGGCCAAGGCAATTTCGCCTTTAATGCTAAGAATGTCCTGGGGATTCGATGAACCTGCTACAAGCTGTTCTCCAGCCCTTACATAATCGCCGGCATAAACATTAATATGTTTACCCCGTGAAATCATATAATCTTTTTTTTCACCGACATCTACCGGAGTAACAGTAATTTTACGCTTTCCCTTTTTGGTTGCCTTAGCAATTGTTACATATCCATCAATTTCGCTAAGAACAGCCGCTTCTTTAGGTTTACGAATTTCAAAAAGCTCGGCAACTCTTGGCAGACCTCCTGTAATATCCTTTGTTTTGGTTGTAGCCCGCGGTAGTTTGGCAACAATATCACCAGGCATTACAGTATCACCCTCATCAACAAGAAGTATAGCATCAACAGGTAGATAATATCGGGCTTTGCCTGAAGCAGCGTCCAAATCAACCGTTCTTCCAGTCTCTCCTTTAATAGAAATCCTCGGACGTTCCTCAGGGTTCTTTGATTCAATTATCATGCGGCTGGATTTTCCAGTTACAGGATCGACCTTTTCCTGCATTGTTTTACCTATATATATATCACCAAATTTTACGGTTCCCCCAACTTCTGTCATAATCGGAGTTGTAAAAGGATCCCAGGTGGCCAACAAATCTCCCGGTTTTACTTTAGCTCCATCATGTACATTAAGATGTGCACCATAAATAATTGGATACCTCTCACGTTCACGGCCTGTAAGGCCGATAATTGAAAACTCACCGCCTCTGCGATTCATTACAACCATCTTATGCTCAGAATTAACCGCTACCTTGAGATCAATATACTTTATCTCACCATCAACCATGGCGTTGATATCGGCCTGCTCAACTCTTCGACTAGCCGTGCCACCAATATGGAATGTACGCATCGTCAACTGAGTTCCCGGCTCACCTATAGATTGAGCCGCCAGAATCCCTACGGCCTGACCGACCTCAACCTGTTTACCATACGCTAAATCACGGCCATAGCACCTGGCACAAGTTCCTATTTTAGCTTTGCATGTTAATACAGATCTAATTTTTACACTGGTAATTCCGGCATTTTCAACCTTGCTAACCTCAGCCTCATTAAAATCGTCACCCGCGTATATTAGTATTTCATCTGTAAACGGATCAAGAACATCATCAGCAGCGACACGTCCCAGAATCCTCTCGCTCAGCCGCTGAATAACCTCGCCTCCCTCCAGAAGAGGCTCTACATAAATACCGTTCATCACCCCACAATCCGGCATAGTTATCATACAATCTTGAGCAACATCTGCCAAACGCCTGGTAAGATATCCTGAATTAGCTGTCTTTAAGGCTGTATCTGCCAGTCCTTTCCGTGCACCATGGGTAGAGATAAAATATTGTAAAACTGAAAGACCTTCTCTAAAATTAGCATTAATAGGAGTCTCTATAATTTCACCTGAAGGTTTTGCCATCAATCCTCTCATACCAGCCAACTGCCTCATCTGATCCTTGCTGCCCCTGGCTCCGGAATCGGCCATCATGTAAATAGGATTAAAACTTTCAGAAACAAGAGGCTGCCCGCCTTTATCCATTACGTGATCATTCCCCTTTTCCAAAGGAACCGCCATCTTCATGGCATCCATCATTTCATTGGCAACATCATCAGTAGCTTTAGCCCATATATCAACAACTTTATTATATTTTTCTCCTTGAGTTATAAGACCTTCAACATACTGTCTGCCAATCTCATTAACCTGGGCTTCCGCGTTTTTAATTATACCCTGTTTTGCTGAAGGAATTATCATGGCATCAATTGATATTGAGAGTCCTCCTTTAGTCGAATATTCATACCCTATATTCTTCAACCTGTCCGCAAGTATCACAGTCGCTTTAGGCCCAAGGTTCCTGTATGCATAATCAACAAGTTGAGCAAGAGATTTTTTGTCCATAACTTTATTTATTATATCAAAAGGAATTCCAGGCTTCCTCTCTATTATCTTAAAAAAATATCTGGTATCATCAACAAAAATGTCATCATATGATCCTGCTTCTCTATTAAAAAGAGTATCCGCGTCTTCGTGTTTCAAATTAAATAATCTACAAAACTCTTCCTGGCTAAGAAAACCTGTAACGCAGTTACCTTTTTGATCCGGATTTTCTCCATGTTCAGCCGCTAATTTTTTAAATTCCTCTCCATTTTTTAATCTATCCAGAATTTTGTTTGCATCTTCTTTTGTCGGTGTACTGAAATAGCACAGGTTTAAAATCTTGTCCTGTGGTAAAATTTCACTTAAAAGGATACGGCCGACTGTTGTTTCATGCCTCACAGCATCAATTCTAACTATTATTTTTGTATGTAGCTTAACTGCTTCGGCATCATAAGCGGAACGGACTTCTTCAGAATTTGAAAACAAGGATCCGTCACCCCTGGAACCTGAAACACTTTTAGTCATATAATATATACCAAGCACAATATCCTGGCTAGGAACAATTATTGGCTGACCATTAGCAGGTGAGAGAATATTATTGCTTGATAAAACCAATACCCTGGCTTCAATCTGGGATTCAACAGAAAGAGGGATATGAACCGCCATTTGATCACCATCAAAATCGGCGTTAAAGGCGGTGCAAACAAGCGGATGTAACTGAATAGCCTTTCCGCTTATAAGTATGGGTTCAAAAGCCTGTATGCCCAACCGATGAAGAGTTGGAGCACGGTTAAGAAAAATAGGATATTCCTTCACAACATCCTCCAGAGCATCCCAAACCTCCGGAGTTTCTCTTTCAACCATTTTTTTTGCACTCTTAACGGTTGAGACCAGTCCTTTTTTTTCAAGACGATAATAGATAAAAGGTTTAAAAAGCTCAATAGCCATCTTTTTTGGGAGACCGCACTGATGCAATTTTAGATTAGGCCCAACAGTAATGACAGTACGCCCCGAATAATCGACCCGTTTCCCAAGCAGATTCTGACGAAAACGTCCCTGCTTGCCTTTTAAGGCGTCACTTAAGGATTTTAAAGGCCGTTTGTTGGTTCCAAGAATTACCCTGCCTTGTCGGCCGTTGTCAAAAAGCACATCCACTGCTTCCTGCAACATCCTTTTCTCATTACGTACTATAATATCAGGTGCTTTTAAATCTATCAGTCGTTTTAAACGGTTGTTACGATTAATTACCCTACGATAAAGATCATTAAGATCGGAAGTGGCAAAACGCCCGCCTTCGAGAGGAACAAGTGGACGTAAATCAGGCGGAAGTACCGGAATACATTCCATTATCATCCAAACGGGATCTACTCCTGAACGTCTGAAAGCATCAATGATCTTTAGACGTTTTGAATATTTTTGCCGTTTGCCCATTGAACCGGTCGCCTGGATATCCGTTCTAAGCTTACTGTATTCCGCATCAAGATCAATAGCTGCCAACATCTTTTTGACAGCCTCAGCTCCGATACCAACCTCAAAATTCTCTCCAAACTTATCAAGAGCATCATAATACATATCATCAGTTAACAACTGCCCTTGTACTAAATCGGTCTCCTTTGGATCAAGCACTATATAACAATCAAAATAAAGTACTTTTTCAAGATTTTTAAGGGTCATATCAAGCAGATTACCAATTTTGCTGGGCAGACTCTTTAAATACCATATATGCGCACACGGTGAGGCCAGCTCAATATGTGCCATTCGTTCTCTTCGAACTTTTGACTGTATTACTTCAACACCACACTTCTCACAAATAACCCCTCGATGCTTCATGCGCTTATACTTGCCGCAGTTACACTCGTAATCCTTGATAGGGCCAAAAATCTTGGCACAAAAGAGGCCATCTCGTTCAGGCCTGAATGTTCTGTAATTTATTGTTTCGGGTTTTTTTATCTCCCCGAATGACCATTTACGGATCTGCTCCGGTGATGCCAAAGCTATTTTAACGCCGGAATATTTTTTTGGATCCATCGGTTTTACAAAAAAATCGTATAATGTTTCCAAATCCTTACCTCTCTAAGGGTTTGCTAAAAAATAAATTCACAGACTTAGCGCTCAGATTTAGGTTGAGATGCTAAAATGTGAAGTTACTTTTTAGTGAGCCCTATATTTCATTCTCCATTAATGTCACATCCAGCCCTAAACTCATCAATTCTTTTTTCAGGACTTTAAAAGACTCCGGTATCCCAGGTTCCAGCAAATTCTGACCCTTAACGATCTTTTCATAAATACGGGTTCGTCCAGCCATGTCATCTGACTTTACAGTTAAAAACTCCTGCAAAGCATAAGCAGCGCCATATGCCTCCATTGCCCAGACTTCCATCTCTCCAAAACGCTGGCCGCCGAACTGAGCCTTCCCTCCGAGGGGCTGCTGTGTAACAAGAGAATAGGGACCAATGGATCTGGCATGAATTTTATCATCAACAAGATGGTGCAGTTTCAACATATACATTGCACCAACTGTTATCTTTCCATTAAAAGGTTCACCTGTTCGACCGTCATACAGCGTAGCCTGACCTGTAGTGCTGACTCCCGCCTCAGATAGAAGATCCTTTATTTCATTCTCTTTTATCCCGTCAAAAACAGGTGTAGCCATATGAACGCCACCCTTGTAATTGGAAGCAAACTCTATCAATTCCCTGTCATCAAAGCTCTCTATAAGCTCAGTTTGTTCCTTAAAGGTAAATATTCGTTTCAATTTATCTCTAAGGTCGTCAAGTCTGTTTTCTTCCAGCAATCTGTTTAGCAAATCGCCTAAACCTTTGGCTGCTCTTCCCAAATGGATTTCCAGAACCTGCCCTACATTCATGCGGGAAGGTACCCCAAGAGGATTAAGAACCATATCTACCTGCGTTCCATCCTCAAAATAAGGCAAGTCTTCCAATGGTAAAATTCTTGAAACAACTCCTTTGTTGCCATGCCGCCCGGCCATTTTATCTCCGACCGAAAGCTTCCTCTTCATGGCAACATAGACCTTTATCATCTTGATCACGCCCGGCGAAAGGTCATCCCCTTTTTCATACCGTTGTATTTTTTTATCACAAGTCTTCCTGCATAAATCAATTTGCTTTTTATAAATATTCAGAAGTGTATCTACCTGCTCAGCCAATTCATCATCATCCAGCATTATACCTTCAAGAAGTTCCAAAGGAATTTCTGATAGAACGCTTGATTCAATGATGCCGCCTCCAGGAATAAAAACTTTTTCACCCTGCTGTACAGTCGAAAGGCATTTCTGGCCTTCCAGTAACTCCTGCACTCGTGTTCTGAAGACCTCTTCTGTTATCCTGAGTTCATCATCCCTGTTTTTCTCAAGGGCTTCTATTTCTTTAACCTCTATTTGGATGGAACGTTCATCTTTATCAATACCTCTTCTTGAAAAAACTTTAGCATCTACAACTATCCCTTCGACTCCGGGAGGGACTCTAAGTGATGTATCCTTGACATCACCAGCCTTTTCACCAAAGATTGCCCGTAATAATTTTTCCTCGGGAGAAAGCTGCGTCTCACCTTTAGGAGTTATTTTTCCAATAAGAAGATCTCCCTGAGAGACTCCGGATCCCAGCTTTATAATACCGCTCTCATCAAGATTGATCAAGGCATCTACGCCGACATTGGGAATATCGCGTGTAATCTCTTCCTTACCTAATTTTGTATCACGTGCTACCACTTCAAATTCTTCAATATGAACAGATGTATAGACACCGTCTCTTACAAGTCTTTCACTAACAAGAATAGAATCTTCAAAATTATATCCGCCCCATGGCATAAAGGCCACCATCACATTTTTGCCAAGGGCAAGTTCTCCTTTTTCGGTAGCAGGGCCATCAGCAATTATCTCACCAGCATACACTCTTTGCCCTTTTTTTACTATTGGACGGTGATTAAAACATGTGTTTTGATTTGAACGTATAAATTTAGCAAGCTTGTATATGGTAACAGGAGAAGTCTGGCTATTGCCATCAGGCTTCTCTTCCAGATCATGTTTTATTATTATCCGCGAAGCATCAATATCTACAACAATACCATCTCTTTCTGCCACCAGTGTAACACCGGAATCCTTAGCAACAACTCCTTCAATTCCAGTACCGACTAGAGGCGCAGAGGAGTTTAATAAAGGAACTGCCTGGCGCTGCATGTTTGATCCCATCAAAGCCCGGTTGGCATCATCATTTTCTAAAAAAGGAATTAGTGATGCTGAAACGCTTACAAGCTGATTTGGAGATATATCCATAAACTCAATCTCTTCACGTTTGACCATCATAAACTCACCTGCTACACGAGATGTAACAAGAGGATTGAGATAGTTGCCATTCGCATCAATAGGAGCATTCGCCTGAGCAATAGGATAGGCCTTTTCTTCAAAAGCATCCAAAAATCTGATGGTTTTTGAGACTGTGCTGTTCTCCACAATTCTATATGGTGTTTCGATAAAACCGTAATCATTTACCCTTGCATAGGTGCTGAGGGATACTATCAGCCCGATATTCGGCCCCTCAGGAGTTTCTATTGGACATATTCGACCATAATGTGAAGGGTGTACATCCCTTACCTCAAACCCTGCACGTTCACGCGTTAATCCACCAGGGCCAAGAGCACTGAGTCTTCGTTTATGTGTTGTTTCCGAAAGAGGATTGGTTTGATCCAGAAACTGTGAAAGCTGACTGGTTCCAAAAAATTCTCTTACCACGGCAGTAACCGGTTTGGGATTAACCAGGTCATGTGGCATTAATGCATCCACTTCTTGAAGAGTCATCCGCTCTTTAATGGCACGAACCATGCGGACAAGTCCTATGCGATACTGATTTTCAAGAAGTTCTCCAACAGCACGTACTCTACGATTACCCAGATGATCAATATCATCGACAACTCCCTGAGTATCCTTTAAATGAATAAGGGCTTTGGTTGTAAGGAGAATGTCTTCTTTTCTCAAAACTCTCAAATCAGACAAAGCATCAAATCCAAGACGCTGGTTTATCTTCATTCTACCTACAGCAGAAAGATCATAATAAGTGGTTTTAAAAAACAGCTTGTCTAGAAAATTTTGGGCAACTTCCTGAGTAGCAGGATTACCTGGCCTGAGCCGTCTGTAAATCTCAATTAGTGCTTCAAGTTTTGATTCTGTTTTATCTGCCAAAAGTGTCTTCAGGATAGATTCACTGGCTGTTACACCATCAATGACAAGCAATTCAAATTCATTGATGCCTGCCTCAGTTAATCGTTCAAGCGCATCTTCATCAACCTGCCCACCTGCTTGCACAATAGGTATATCTTTTTCTGAATCTTTTACAGTGAACGCAAAAAACCTATCAACCACATCTTCAAAAGTGATTCCAATTCTATCTATTCCAGCCGATTTAATCTGCCTAATCGCCTTTTGTGTAAAAAGACGACCTTCTTTTACCAGAATCTCACCCGTTTCCGGTTCCTCTATATCAAAAGAAGCCCGCCGTCCTTTAAGCCTTGTGTATTCAGCATCATTACCCTTAAAAATTTTATAAAATTTTCCGTCACTAAAAAGAATTTTTTCTTTTTCATAGAAATAAGAAAAAATATCTTCGGTAGAATATCCAAATGCCCTGAAAAGAATAGTAATAGGAAATCTGCGTCGTCTATCTATTCTTAAATAAACTATATCTTTAGGGTCAACCTCCATATCTATCCACGAACCGCGTACTGGTATTATTCGGGCGGAATAAATTACCTTGCCGCTTGAATGCGTTTTACCCTGGTCATGGTTGAAAAAAACTCCTGAAGATCGATGAAGCTGGCTTACAACAGCTCTTTCTGTTCCATTTATTATAAAAGTACCTTTGTGAGTCATCAGGGGAATAGTACCAAAATATATCTCCTGTTCCTTAATATCACGGATATTAGAAATACCAGTTTCAATATCAACGTCATACACAACCAGCCTGACCGTAATACTTATCGGTATTTCATATGTCATCCCACGACTTACACACTCTTCCACGCTACTCTTTACATCAACAAATCTATACGAAACAAATTCCAGAGAAGATGTTCCTGTAAGATCAGTTATGGGAAAAACAGATTTAAACACCGCCTGCATACCGGTTTCTTCACGCTTTTCAGGTAGTACGTCCTTTTGCAGAAACCGTTTATAGGATTCCTTTTGCATTCCTATAAGATCCGGTATCTCGACAATTTTTTGAATTCTACCGAAATTTTTCCTAATCCGCTTACTTGTCAAAGAGCTTCCAGCCATGGCATCTCCAAAATAATGATTGTGATGGTTAGGAACGAGGACGAAATAACTTTACCAACTATGCGCCTTCTTGAGGAAGTTACTCTATCCCAATTCCTTGTCAGAATGCGAATACTGAGTAAAATATCCAAATTCATGATCAAATACTATTAAGTGCCCGAACAAAAATTATCAATTTTCATTCAAGCACTATTTATATAAACATTTAACCGCACAAATTGATCTGTTGCAAAACAAACATTATTTCATTTCAACCTGAGCTCCGACATCTTCAAGCTGAGATTTTATTTTTTCAGCCTCATCCTTCGCGATACCTTCTTTTACAGGCGCAGGAACACCGTCAACAAGAGCTTTAGCATCTTTAAGCCCAAGGCCTGTAATGGCTCTGACTTCCTTGATTACCTGAATCTTTTTATCACCAAATGCAGTCAGGATAATATCGAACTCAGTTTTCTCCTCAGATTTCTCCGCACCACTATCATCAGCAGAACCTGCAGCCATCATTGCAACTGGGGCTGCCGCAGAAACACCAAACTTCTCTTCCATCTCTTTTATCAGTTCTGATAAATCCAGAACCGACATATTACCTATAAACTCAATCACATCATTTTTTGTTATATCCGCCATTATCAATTTCCTCCAAATAATTAAACAGCATAGTTTTCAGTATTTTTTTATTGCTGATATAGATTTTCACATAATCCGTAACTATGCATTTGCTTCTTTTTGATCTTTGATTGCCTGTAGTATATTCAACATTCGCCTGGGAACATCATTCAAGGCTCTAACCAGCGCAGTTGGAACTCCATTAGCAGTTGACAGGAACTGGGCAAGAAGAACCTCACGGGATGGTAAATCAGCCAAGGCCTTAATAGCATTTAAATCAAGAATCTTGCCATTTAAAACACCATTTTTTATTTCCAGTTGTTCATGCTCTTTGACAAAACTGGTTAGCACCCTGGCCGGAGCAACAGGATCAGTATAACTGTATGCTATAGCACTTGGCCCAGTAAAAGATTCTTTCATTAATTCTGCTTCTGTCTCCTCGCAAGCTCTAGACAAAAGGGAATTCTTCACTACCTTATACCCTGCATCAGCTTCTCTTAATTGCCTGCGCAATGAATTAAGCGCGGCAACATCAAGACCCTTATAATCTGTTAAGATTACTATTTGAAATTTTAAAAATTTTTCATGCAAATGTTGAACTATCTGTTTTTTATTTTCTAAATTCATAGTCTAATGAATAACACCTCCTTTCATAAAATATAAATTTCCACATGAATAAGGAACGAAAACAAAATAACTTCCTCAGTTTTCCCTTTTATCCTGTGGAATTAATTATATCAAAATCTATCGCAAAGACCGGAGGCAAAGTGTTAAATAGTTACAAAAAAGAATAAAGTGTATACAAAAACATTATTCCTAAAATTCTGTACTGTCTATGCTGGCCGGTCATACCATTTAAACACTAATGTACCTGCGGTCTTTGACAGATCATATCAATTATACATGGATATCCCTAAGGACAGGGACAAAATAAAAAAAATCTTAAAGATACGTTTAGGCTATTTACGCTCCAAGATTTTTTATTGTATTAGAAACAGGGATAAAATAACTTCTCCAAATAGGCACCTGCTTGTGGAAATTATTTCATCCCGGTTCCCAAATAAATTTTTTGTTAATCTATTCTTTTATGAAAAATTATTACTTAACAAAATCCTTTACATAGGCTGTATCTACGGTGATACCAGGGCCCATAGTTGTCGATATAACAATACCTTTTACATATATCCCCTTGCTGGAAGCCGGTTTGAGACGCATTATCGTTCCGATAAAGGCTCCTACATTCTGTGTAAGCTTTTCTACACCAAAAGACACCTTACCAACGGTTGTATGTACAATGCCGGTTTTCTCTACCCTAAAATCAATTTTGCCTGCTTTAAGTTCATCAACGGCTTTAGCAACATCAAAAGTTACCGTCCCCGTTTTTGTATTAGGCATTAACCCTTTAGGACCAAGAAGTCTTCCTATCTTTCCGACCGAGCTCATCATATCCGGTGTAGCAACAGCTTTATCAAAATCGAACCATCCACCTTTAATCTTTTCCATTATCTCATCGTTCCCGACAAAATCCGCTCCAGCATCAAGAGCCTCTTTCTCCTTCTCTCCTTTTGCAAAAACCAGGACTTTAACATCCCTCCCGATTCCATTCGGTAACACCACTGTTCCACGTACCATCTGATCGGCATGTCTAGGGTCAACTCCAAGACGGACAGCAATATCAACAGATTCATCAAATTTGGCATAAGATGAATCCAGAGAAACCTTTAAGGCTTCATCAAAATTATACCTTTCACCGGTATCTACTTTTTTTATTGATTCCAAGTACTTTTTACCACGCTTAGGCATCTTCTTTTAATCACTCCTTTTTTTCATTTAGCGACTGCTATCCCCATGCTTCTTGCCGTACCTTCAATTATTTTGCATGCAGCTTCCAAATCATTGGCATTCAAATCGACCATTTTTAGATTAGCAATATCCTCAACCTGCTTTCTGTCTACCTTGCCAACTCTGTCGCGTTTCGGATCAGCAGCACCTTTAGCTATTTTTGCCGCTTTTTTTAACAAAATAGAAGCAGGTGGCGTTTTAGTTATAAAAGTAAAAGTTCTATCCTGATATACAGTTATGACAACTGGTATTATCATGCCATCATCATCTGCCGTTCTGGCGTTAAATGCCTTACAGAAATCCATGATATTTACGCCATGCTGTCCAAGCGCCGGACCTATTGGAGGTGAAGGGTTGGCTTTACCCGCCGCAACCTGCAGTTTTATCATCGCCATAATTTTTTTAGCCATTTTATATCTTGCTCCTTATCCCTTTGAAACTTGTACAAATTCTAATTCTACTGGCGTTGAGCGGCCGAAAATACTAACCAGTACCTTTATTTTGCCTTTTTCAGCATTTACATCATCAACTACTCCTGTAAAACCGTTAAAAGGTCCGTCAATTACACGTACCGCATCACCCTGCTCAAACGAATATTTTGGCTTGGGCTGAAGTTTACCAGCTTCCATTCTCTTTAATATCAGTTCAGCCTCTTTATCTGATATAGGTGTGGGTCTCTCCCTGCCTCCCAGAAACCCGCTGACTTTAGCTGTATCATTAACAATATGCCAAGTCTCATCATCAAGCTCCATTCTAATGAGGATATAGCCTGGATAAAATTTTCTGGATGATGTCTTCCTTTTACCTTTGACAAGTTCTACAACCTCCTCAGTCGGAAGAAGAATTTTATCAAATTTCTCAGGGTTAGGAGAAGATGCAATCCACTCTTCCAGAGCAGTAATAACCTTGGTTTCAAACCCTGAATAAACTTGTACAATATACCATCTAAAAGCCATGATTATTTCTCCTTATTCTAGTGAAGAACAAGACGAATCAGACTTGATAAACCAATATCAATTATCCCAAGAAATAATGATATTATCAAAACCAGTATAATAACAACAACTGTTAATCCGATAGTCTGCTTTCTAGTTGGCCATGTAACCTTCTTGAGTTCAAGACTAACTTCCCTGAAAAACTGTAACCCTTTATTCAATTTTATTGCAATTTTATTATTCGAAAAGCCACTTTTACTCAATGACCTCTTAGAAGATATAACTCGCATTTTTTTTGAAATTCCAGGCGTTTCTACAAAAAGAAGCGACTTTGCGTTTTTTACACTCCCTGATGATCCTATAATGGATACGTCTTTTGTTTTCTTTTTTAAATGCGTTAGTTTTTTTCTTTGTAACCGGCCCATTATAATCCTAACCCAGCCAAACCTGAAAAAAATCTTTTCGGATATCCCAATCAATCCTCTTCAGTAAAAAAATGGCAGGCCAGGAGGGATTCGAACCCACAACACCCGGATTTGGAGTCCGGTGCTCTGCCGTTAGAGCTACTGGCCTAGACAATTTCCTGTAATCTATTTGGTCTCTTTATGAGGAGTATGTTTTTGGCAAAACCTGCAATACTTGTTAAATTTTAATTTATCAGGTGTGGTCTGCTTATTCTTGGTAGTTGTATAATTTCTTTGTTTGCATTCAGTACATGCAAGGGTAACAATAATTCTCACCGTCAGATCCTCTATGCAACATTTTCAAAATACCCGGTTCCACTCAATTTCTACGCCAGATTAAATTTTGGGCAGCTTTTGAGCTTAGGAATTTCTCAAAGGTCTCTATACAAAAATTCTATTCAATCACTTCAATTACAACACCTGCACCAACAGTACGTCCGCCTTCTCTAACGGCAAACCTCAATTCTTTTTCCATTGCTATAGGTGTTATCAACTCAGCCGTTATCGTTACGTTGTCACCAGGCATTATCATCTCCA
>JAGGWL010000159.1 GCA_021157555.1 Deltaproteobacteria bacterium
AGAGATGTTTTAATATAATTTTCACCTTTATTAAATTTTACAGGCATTATTTAGAGTGTCCATTCAGGAATGAAAATTTTTATTCAAAATCAAGGTCTGCGAAAAAAAAGACTTTTACTTTATGGTTGATTTCATAATTTTTTCGGTATGTTTTTTTATTTTCCAAGTTTTTCGATTTATCCAGAACCATTGGCAGCGATCAAAAAAATTAATTTTTTTTTTACCCTTATAAGACATAAACAGATAAATTATATCTCTTGCTTTAAACAGGTTATTTGGAAGTGAATAATTTACACGTGCGAGGCTCTTGATAATCCAGCGGAATTTAAGCAACCTGCTTTTATCTACCCGCTGCAGATCAAAAACCGCAAGTTCAGGCCTCTGATCAGAGTCATTATACTTAACGAGAATATGGGTTGCATTAAAATCACGATGATTAAAACCTTGCTTATGCATCCTGCGTGCAAAAACAGCAATTTCCTTTAATAATTTTTGTTTCTTTTCCCTACCCTCTTTTCCTTTAAAAAAATTAGGTTTTTTTCCGATAAAATCTTCCAGTGAAATAAAAGGAAAAAAATCTTCTGTTAAAAGAAACCCTTCTACCCAAAAAAAATTAACAAATTTTTCGCCAGCCGCTACAGGCACAACAGTAGCAAGATTCTTTCTTCGAAAAACACAAATATTTTCAAATTCCCTGATCCCTTCAGAAACAGCCATATTTGGAAAAAACAGGGAAATCAGCCTTTTTACCCCAGCAAAGCTTAGGTTATGTCTTTTCAAGTAAAATGTTTTGTCTGCATCTCTATTTTTTATTTCAAAACGAATTACAGATCTTTCCTTTAATACCTTTGCAGCTTCACCTCCTTTAAACCTGAAAAGCGAATCAAAGGTATCTAATTGATGCTGCTTAAGAATTGCCTTATATTTATTATTTATAATACAATTATTTATTTTACTGTAAGTTACGGGCAAGCATAGATCTTGCGTGGTTTTTTGCAAGCTCAAAAAATTATCCTTTCTCACTTTGAAATTTTCCTTTAATATATTATATCTATATTTTGAAAGAAAACTATGACCAGGTCAAGCTAATATTTCAGGTTCGTTCAAAAAAAAGAGTGACCTGATAGTGATAGAGGTTAATTAAAAGGCATTATTTCGTCCCTGTTCCTAAGCTAAATCTCAGATGAATTGTTGATATTCAAACCCAAATCTGTTATGAGCATAAACTCATAATAAACAAAGCCAAAGGAGATAAAATTTATGGCAAAACGTATAGTGATTGTCGGAGCAGTTGCATTAGGACCCAAAGCGGCCTCTAGAATTAAACGGATTGCTCCTTCCTGTGAAGTTATCTTGATTGATAGAGATGATCTAATTTCTTATGGGGGCTGTGGGATCCCATATTATATTGGCGGAGATGTTTCCGATCTGGAAGCTTTGTACTCAACAAGTGCCCACGTACTTCGGGACATGGATTATTTTCAAAATGTTAAAGGTGTCAAGACATTAATACGGACAGAGGCCATTGCAATTGATCGACGAAATAAAAAATTAAAAATCCGTAACCTGGATGATGGTAAGGAAAAAGAGATTGATTATGACAAACTGGTTTTGGCCACCGGCGCTACTCCGGTAGTACCTCCGCTGCCGGGAGTTGATCTGCCGGGAGTTTGCACGATATCGAATTTGCATCATGCAAAGGCCATCAAGGATATGGTCTCTCAAGGCAAAATTACAAGAGCAGTTATCGTTGGTGGCGGAGCCATTGGTATAGAAATGGCGGAAGCCTTGACCGATCTTTGGGGAGTTGAAACAACTCTGATAGAAATGATGGATCAGCTTTTACCAACAGCCCTTGGTAATGATATGGCCCTCCCTTTAAAAAAACATATGGAAAAAAATGGCGTTCGGGTCCTGCTTGGAGAAAGGGTTAACAAAATTTTAGGAAATTCCACAAATGGAGTGCAAGCAGTGGAAACTTCCAATGGGGAAATCCCCTGCGAACTCGTGATTCTTTCCGTAGGCATCAGGCCTAATTCAAGCATGGCCAAAGAGGCTGGCCTGGCAACCGGAATGTTTGGTGGCATTCTGGTCGATAAACGTCTAAGAACATCCGATCCGAATATTTATGCTGGTGGTGATTGTGTTGAAATACCCCACTTGGTAAGCGGTCATAATCTGCCAATGCCGCTGGGATCTCTGGCCAATCGTCAGGGCAGGGTAATCGGTACAAATATAGCCGGTGGGTCTGATTGTTTTAACGGTACAGTCGGCACTTTTTGCCTTAAAACATTTGAACTGGGCATTGCAAGAGCCGGACTTACAGTAAAACAAGCTCAAGAGTCCGGATTTGATCCTGTCCATACAGTTGTTGTGCAGGCTGACAGAGCTCATTTTTATCCTGACATGCAGTTAATGTATATTAAATTAATTGCAGACCGCAAAACCAGAAGAGTCCTTGGTATTGAGGCAGCCGGCCTCCAGATAGACGCTGTTAAATCCAGGGTAGATGCCGTAGCAGTGCTGCTTGGGCAGGGTGTAGGGCTTGATGAGATTGCAACCCTGGAAGTCGGCTATGCGCCGCCTTTTGCTTCCGCCATGGATATCATAAATAATGCTGCCAATTCTCTGGATAATATTATAGCAGGTTATCAGATTCCTATTGATGTCATAGATTTTTTAAAAGAATTTAAAGAAAATAACGCCCAGGTTCTGGATGTCAGAAGTCCTGTCCAGGCAGGACCTTTTGTTGAAAAATATGGTCAGCAGTGGTTAAATATTGACCAGGGAGAACTGCAAGCCAGAATAGCAGAAATACCTCGGGATAAACCCCTCTTACTTGTTTGTGGTTCCGGCCCGCGTTCTTATGAAGCCCAGCTTATTATGCGCAGTCAGGGGATAAATAATGATACAAAAAATATTCAGGGCGGCATCGGAATGATCCAGTTCAGCGACCCTGATTTTGCTCCATAAAGAATGGGAAAAAAAGAATTTATCCGGTAGGGGCGGTTCGCGAACCGCCCCTACTTTTATGCGAATGGTGGGCAATGCAAATTAACATGACTATTTTTAAGCAGAATATTCTGCCTGCAAAAAAAGAGCTTTTTGTTGTTGGAGGTTCCGTCAGAGATGTTCTCTCAGGTCGGGAGCCTGCAGATTATGACATTGTCTGCTGCTCGGATGCTGAAGAAGCAGCACGCCAGATAGCTGCAAAAACAAACGGTAGCCTGGTTAAACTCGGTAAGCCAGGGCAAATTCTATTCAGAGTAGTATCTGATAACAATACATTTGATGTTTCCCCCCTAAATGGTAACTCAATCGAAGCAGATCTTCACCAGCGTGATTTCACTATTAATGCCATGGCCTGCTCCGTATCAAGCGGTACTATCATAGACTGCACAGGAGGACTGCAGGATCTGAAATCAAAACAAATTCGGATGGTATCAAAAGAAGCTTTTAAACAAGATCCTCTCAGACTGCTCAGAGCATACCGATTCGGTGCTGCCTTTAATTTCAAAATCGAACCGGCTACCGCAAAAGCTATCATGAAGAATGCGGAACTTATAGTAAATTCCGCCGGAGAACGTGTTCAGGTTGAAATACTAAAATTAATGGATGCTTCGACAGCGCACCAGCATCTTGCTGATATGGCTGCTTCCGGTCTTCTATTTGTAATCTTCCCCGAGCTTAACCCGCTGCGTGGATGTGAACAGAATCAGCACCATATTTACGATGTTTTTGAACATACCATGAATTCGTTTTATCATTTGGAAAGACTCCTGAATAACACGGAGAGCCTGAATATCTTAACATCTGCACATGACAACCTGTTTGCAGATAAAAAGAAACTTGCTTTATTGAAATTGGCTGTTCTTCTTCATGACATCGGTAAACCTTCATCAAGAACAATAGACGAAAAAGGAAATTACCATTTTTACGGTCATGCCGCTGTTGGCGCTGATATGTCAAAAAAAATTTGCGGAAGATTGAAAATGTCGTCTCGCGAAACATCTTTCATAAATTTTATTATCCGTTATCATTTAAGACCGCTCTCACTATATACATTGAGTCTTGAAGAAAAACTTACCCCAAAAGCAATTACGCGTTTTTTTAGAAAATGTCACGATTATACACCCTACATTCTGCTGCACGCAATTGCCGATTCATATGGGAAAAGTCACAAACCGGACAAAAACTTTAAAAAATTCAGCCTGGGTCTGATGAATGATTATTTTACAGATTTTCAACCGTTGCGACTTGAGCCTCCTCTTATAACAGGTAATGACCTTATTCAAAAACTTGGACTAAAGCCGTCTCCCTTGTTCAGTAAAATATTAAATCATGTGGAAGAAGCAAGATTATCAAAAGAAATATCAAACGAAAACTCCGCCTTAAAACTTGCGAAAGAATTCATGAATAGCCACCTCTCCATAAAGCCAGATAGAGCAAGCATATAGTCGTACGAATATAATACTGCAATCCATCAGGCACGAGGATGAAATAACTTCCCCAACTATGCTGCCTGCTTGTGGAAATTATTTTTTCCCTGTTTCTTACCAGCCGCTCAAAAGATTCTCGCCTACGGTTTTGGCAACAACATCTTGAAATTGTTGAAATCGATACCCAACGACCTCGACCATAAGTCGCATAACCAGATACCCAAGCCTGCTATCATTTCTACAAATTGTGGTAAGGTCTTCTTTCTTCAATCTTATTATCTTGCAACATCTGGAATCACAGTAAGCTGAAAGTCTCATTTTATACGGCGACACAAGACAAGACCAACCCAGAACTTTGGCAACTGTTTTTCTGGATTTTTTGGATGCAACAGTATTCTCTTTAGGTGCAGGACGACCTCCAGGTAATTCAAAACGTAAACTCACCTCACCTTCAGTCACTACCCATAAGTGAATAGCATCATCCCCCTCAGTAAAAAGTTTATCACCTTTTTGATATTCTATTTCCTCGACATAGCCTTGAATAGTGGCCAAACGATCATCACCCAACCCCTTAAAAACCTCAACCCTTTCCAAAACATCCAGACTAACCATGATTATCCTCCTTTTTTTCTTTTTATAAATTCAAAACAAAAATAAGCACCAGTGCCCGACTTACAATACTCACATTTTACACATTAAGGAACGTGGGCAAAATATTTCCGCGCCGAACAACTATGGGTTTCTTTTGTTGGCAGGATTAATATTTAAATAAATAATAACACATTGATGAACATAATCAAGCATTGAAAAAATGAAACAAAAAAATTACGGCCTTGTTCCCTGGATGTAAATTTCTAACTTGACAAATAAGTAGCTTTTAGACCATATATTTAGTCACATCATAAAAATATAGAAAAATGAGGTGAGGCCTTAAATATATGAATATCTGAATGACAAAATAAGATGATTATTCTATTGGAGAAACAATAAGCTCTCTGACAAAAGCAATAACGAAAACTGATATTGTTAATTTTGCTGAC
The DNA here is from genome assembly GCA_021157555.1 of Deltaproteobacteria bacterium. GTDB lineage: Bacteria > Desulfobacterota > Desulfobacteria > Desulfobacterales > BuS5 > BuS5. The sequence continues at coordinate 5,480 of JAGGWL010000159.1, forward strand.
TTTACCAGTGACCGGTATCCCCTGTATACACAGAGAACTTGAATATGCTGCCAAGATGGATTTTAAGGAATGAAATTTTTTTGCGGAAAAATACCCAAAAATTGATAATTTTTTTTTAAAGGAGTAATTAAATGAGTGTAGAGATAGTAGCCCCAATGCCAGGAACCATAATCGAAATTTTGGTAAAAGCCGGAGACAAAGTAAGCGCTGAGGATGAGTTGATAATACTTGAATCTATGAAAATGGAAAATCCGATTTGTGCTACAGCAGACGGTACAATTACAGAAGTCAAAGTAAAAGAAGAGGATAAGGTAGAAGTTAATCAGGTATTGGCTATACTTGATTAATGTCTTAGGAACGGGAACGAAATAACTTCCCCAAGTAGACGCACATTCTTTATGTAGAGACAAGTATGACCTTGTCTCTACATATCAATCAAACATAGCCTTGATCCCTTTTTCGTTTATAATCCTGTTAAGGATAGATTGACGTTCTTCGAGTTCCGCATGATTTTTAAAATCTATGGTTATTTTATAGGTGGTTCCTTCAAAATTTTTCGGTGGCACAAGTTTTACACCATTTCCGAGTCTTAATCCTTTGATGAGCTTTTTAAATTTATTTTCATAATCTGTTATTACTGGAAAACGTTTCTGCTTTAAATAAAATCTTATTTCTGCAGTTTTTTTTGTCCGATCAATATCCTTACTTTTAATTATTTTATTCAACCCGCTCTCTCGTAGCACTTCCAAAATAGAGCTATCCTCAAGCAAGGCAATTTCTTTAGTTAAATTGATTATCTCCCTTTGTTTATTCAGGCTTGTTTTAAGTTCATCAAAAAGATTAGCAAACGCCAGCCCTGAAGATTTGTCCAAAGCCCCAAGTTCGAGAGCTATTGTAAGGGAAATGGTGTTATTAAGCAGATATTCCTGTAGAGGGGAAGATAACCCATAAAGATTTTTAAGCTTTTGAATAATAGACGGATTTTCAGGCAACCCCAACCCCGATACTCCCCTTGCCAAAGCCACATTATCTTCAAAATGTTCTCCAAGCAGATGAACCGCTCTGGCTTGTTCTATCAGATTCAGCGGCCTTTGAAGTGCGTTTTCAGCAACAGCAATTTTAATTACTGTTAAAGCTCCTATTCCTGGATCTAATAGTTCCAAAGATAAAACACGCGCCTTGATATTAGCAATCCCAACTAATTTACAAGCAGCTATACGCCTGAAACCGCTTACAATAATAAATTTTGTGCCTTTTTCTTTAAGTATGGGAAGAGTAATTAACTCTATTTCCTGAATTGATGCGGCAAGGGGATTAATGTCGGTTCTGGTTGTAATACAGAAAGTCTTATCTTCTGAATCAATAGAGGCAAGTTCTATATTTTTTTCTTTAAAGTGCACGATTACTCATTTCAGCAACTGCTTCAAAGCTCCTATATATTTACTGCGAGTATTCTGAATTACTTTGTCAGGCAGATTTGGAGCGGGTGGTTTTTTGTCCCATTTGATAGAAATTAGATAATCTCTGATGTATTGCTTGTCATAACTATCCTGCGGGCATCCCGGGCAGTAAGATTCTTTAGGCCAGAATCTGGATGAATCGGGTGTAAGCACTTCATCTATTAAAATAACCTCATTATCATAAATGCCGAATTCAAACTTGGTATCGGCAATAATAATTCCTTTCCGATCAGCAAGTTCAACTCCTTTTTTATAAATTGCAATACTAAGTTCCCTGACTTTTGCTGCAAGATCTTCACCGACAATCTTGATTGCCGATTCATAATCTATATTAATATCATGCGCTCCTTCTTCCTCTTTTGTAG
>JAGGWL010000327.1 GCA_021157555.1 Deltaproteobacteria bacterium
AGTACCTCATCAGCGGCTCCGATCTTGATAGCTTCTTTAGGCATCCCAAATACAACAGATGTTTGTTCATTTTGTACAAAAGTATGCGCGCCGCTATTTTTCATTTCAAAAAGCCCCTTGGCTCCATCTGCTCCCATTCCGGTAAGGATAACACCGACCGCATTTTTTCCGGCATTTTTTGCAACAGACCTGAATAACACATCAACGGCCGGACGCTGATAATGAACTCTGGGGCCGTTCTTTAACTTCACCATGTAAGTGCCTCCACTTCGAACAAGAAGCATATGAAAATTTCCGGGAGCAATCAGCGCAACCCCTGGCACAACATGGTCATTCTCTTTTGCTTCCCGAACTTCCATATCGCAAAGTTCATTGAGACGCTGTGCAAAAGATTTAGTGAAAGTTGCCGGCATATGCTGCACAATTACGGTTCCCGGCGTTGTTGCCGGAAGAGACTTTAATACAACTTCAATGGCTTTGGTTCCTCCGGTGGAAGCTCCGATTGCGATAATTTTATTGGTTGTGCTGGTCAGAAGTTTCGAATGCTTTAACTGCGCGACAGGTGTTGCGCCTGCTACAGTATTTTTTTTAACCTGTGCCGATGCTGCTCCCCTTATGGATCTGGCCACTTTTTTGTAGACATCCTTAACAGAGTGAGCCCCACCAGGTTTACAAATCACATCCATGGCTCCGAGTTCAAGGGCTTTCAAAGCTGTTTCGCTGTTTTCAGGAGTCAGGGAACTTAACACAACCACAGGCAGGGGATAGTGCTTCATTAATTTTGCAAGAAAGGAAAGACCGTCCATTCTGGGCATTTCCATATCAAGTGTAACTACATCCGGCTTTAATTTGATTATTTTCTCCCGCGCCGCATATGGATCTACTGCGGTACCCACCACCTCAATATCCTTAAATTTAGGCAACTGGATAGTCATCATTTTTCTAACAACAGCCGAATCATCTACTACAAGCACCTTAATCATAATTTTTGCTTTCGGGCAGGCACAAAACCTGCCCCTACGGGCATGCGCAAGACTTGCCCCTACTATCAGGCACAAGACTGCCACTACGGGTGCAGGCACAAGACCTGCCCCTACAATTCATCCATAAAAAGATAAAGATCACAGGCTTCATCGTCAATATCCAGTTTTGCAACTGCCGCAGGGGCGCCCTGGTCTTTTAAAATTGATTCAATATCGCCTGCCTCACTTAAAACTTCAGGCGAGGCTATATTAAAAACAGCTTTTTTACCTGCAATTTCAGGCAAAACATTGCCGCAGATCACATTAATAGTTTCCTTAAAAGCATCACAGCGCTGATCCGAATAAATCTTTTCTTCTTCTTCAAGTCCAAGCATGTTGACCGTTATCTCGTCAACAACCTGGTTTGAAGTTTTCATAAAAAGTTTTCCCTTAAAGGGCCCTTTAAATGCAACTTTTGCCGCAATAGATGGAGCTTCACTGATTAATTCTTCATCATCTGCCGGAGAAGCAAAGATAAATGCAAGCTGCTCCAAAGTATTCATGGCAACATCTGATAATATTGCTTCAAATTCCTTGCTCATTTTATCCTCCTGTTCCTGTTATGGCCAGAATAGTATCCCTGATAGTTTCAGGTGAAAAAGGTTTATGTATAAATTCAGCGCCTTTTTCTCGCAAGCGTTCAATTCGTTCCTCACTTCCTTCTGTAGATATAACTATTTTGGGAGTACTCTTTATGTCCGGATCTGCAAGCATCCGGTCTATCATCTCTTCCCCGTTCATAACCGGCATGTTGATATCGACTATCACAAAATCTATCCAGTTATTTTTTAAAGCCTCCAGCCCCTCCGCACCATTTGCTGCCTGATGAAGTTCGCCTAATTCAATCCCGCTCATCTTCATTGTTTTAATAATCATAGCTCTCATAACACCACTGTCGTCTACTACGAGTACATTAAACGCCATGTCTAATAACCTCTAAAATTAATTAATTAAAAATCTATCCACACTCAAGCAGACCCGACAATTCGTTCACTGCCTGCAAGGTACGACTGGCAACAGATTCAAGATTGGAGGTGCCAAGACCTAATCTCTCCGTAACAGAAGGAATCAATTGATAGTTTAACCCCTCTGAACCTAATCCGATGCCGATCATCAGGCTCAATATATTGGCAACATGAATAACGTCAATTATTACGCTATGTTCAGGAGCTTCTTCAGGATTGTGGTGCCATCTTACAGCATCTACTATATGCTTGGGAAATAACCAGCTCTTCAATATGTTTGCTCCGATAGCTGCATGATTCATTCCCAGAACCATTTCTTCCGCAGCCTCAAAAGAGATCCCTTTTGAGACCACACTCCAGATTTCTTCCATATCCTTTTGGACAAATTCACCCATTACCACTTTCCCTACATCATGAAGCAGGGCTGCAGTTAAAATATCTTCACTATCCGAAATTTTAAGTTCTGCGACCAAAGCTTCAGCAGCAACAGATACTGCAATGGAATGTCTCCATAGTTCACCCATTTGCAAATCGTAACCCAAAACCTGTTTATTCAGAAGAGAGCCTATACATGATATTAAAACAAGTTCCTTTAACTTTTTAAAACCCAGAACAACTACCGCTTGTTTAACAGAACCTATTTTAGTCATCATACCGAAGTAGGCCGAATTGGATAATTTCAAAATGTTGGCTGTGAGGCCTGCATCATATTTTAATGCCTTTTCAATTTGTTCAGCGCTGGAATCAGTATTATCAAGCAGAGCCATAAGTTTTGCAGCAGCTCCAGGTATACTCGGAAATGAGTCGACCTTATCCATTATTTCATTTACCTTGTTCGGTTTCACAAGAAAGACTCCTTTCCGCAACTGCTTATTTTTACAATGCCTGACGAAAGATCAAAATAGACTGTACGGCTATCTGTACCTCCAACATCCTCTGACTCCAGAAGAATCCCATTTTTCCATAAAAGTTTTTTTAACAAGGTATAATTTCTCTGACCTATCTTGAACATTTCGTTTTTACCAAGCGGATTACCGCAACCGGCGGCCTTGACAATTAATCTTTGTTTTTGTCCTCCAGCCGCATAAATCTCTTTAAAAAGAACCGGAACGCCTGTATCCACAAACATGAAAGGGTTTTCCTTGGCCTTTTGTTTGTTAATTTTAGACAACGGAAGCATGGCATGCAGCAACCCCCCAATCTTTGCAACAGGATCGTAGACCATAAGCCCCAAACAACTGCCCAAAGCATGGGTTACTACAAGATCATTTTTTGCACCTACTATCATATCAGCAACAACAACTACATGTCTCATAAGCTCTATTCCATTATTTTGGGCTTGGTTATAACCGCCGACCATTAGATGTCAGGACTGAGCTATGGTGAAATTTGAAAACCTCTGGCTGTTTGAGCGCAGCGAGTTTCAGAGGTTTTCAAATTTTATTATAGCTCAGTGTTTGGTCAAAATTAGAGCCAAGCCCATTATTTTTTTAAATAGACTGCCGGTTGAATATAAGTAAATTTATGCGAAATACTGGAAAGCCCCTCTGAATGACCAACAAAAAGATATCCACCCGGCTCTATATAATCCCAAAATCGGTTAACCAGTTTTTCCTGGGTCTTTTTATCAAAATATATCATGACATTCCTGCAGAAAATCACATTAAAGGTTCCCGTCATGGGCCACGCCTTCATGAGGTTCAGACATGCCACCTGAACCATCCCCGCAATTTCATTTTTAAGATGAAAGATAGCTGATGAGTTATTCTCTGTTTTATCAAAATATTTTCTTAAATATTGATCCGGAATGCCGCTCATATTACTTTTTGTATAAACAGACCGTCGCGCTTTCTCAAGGCAGGTTGCCGAAATATCCGTGGCCAGAATTTTAACATCCCTTTTTACAATACCCGGAATCTTGTCATTCAAAAGCATTGCAAGAGAATATGGTTCTTCGCCGGTTGAACAGGCAGCACTCCAAAATCGCAGCTTCCGGTCACTGAGATTCGGCAGAATCTTGTCTGTCAAAAAATTAAAATGCGCTAATTCGCGAAAAAAATTTGTCTTGTTGGTAGTCATGGCGTCGATCATATAATCCAGTTCAGAAACACCTTTTTGACTTTCCAGATATCTAATATAAGCTTCTATCGTTTCAATATGCAACGCCCTGAGACGCTTCATCAAACGTGCTTTTACAAGAGCTTCCTTTCCACTGCTCAATCTGATTCCACTGAACCGGTAAACAATGTCGCAAATTTTTTTAAATTGAGCTGAAGTTAACTCAACGACATCTAAAGGCATAAAATATTCCTAACCCTGATCAGAATTAGCGAGTCTTACCAGACCGCCAATATCCAGAATCAAGCCTACACGTCCGTTGGGCATAATTGCGCCGCCTGAAATTCCAACCACATTTTTCATGGTTTCACCCAATGTTTTTACAACAACCTGCTGCCTTACAATCAGCTCATCTATAACAATACCGGCACGGTTGCCATCATCTTCAATCACGACAATCAAAGAATTTGTCAGTTTTTCTTCCCCGCCCTGAATATTGAACAAACTTGCTAAACGAAATAATGGAACCAGACTGCCATGAAAAGAAAGCATCTCCCCCTTATTAATAACGGTGGAGAGATCTTTAGGTTCAGGTTTGATTGATGTTATAATTGATACCATTGGTATTACGTATGTTTCCAAACCGACCCTGGCAACCATTCCATCAATAATTGCCAAAGTAAGGGGAAGTTTCATTTGAAATACGGAACCTTTTCCAGGCTCAGACTGAATTTCCGCCTGTCCCCGGATGGCTTCAATATTTTTTTTCACAACATCCATACCCACGCCCCGACCGGATACGTCGGTTACTTCTTTGGCAGTTGAAAACCCGGGCTCGAAAATAAGATTAAAAATCTCTCTGTCACTCATGGCGGAACTATCGCTTACAAGCCCCTTTTCCCAAGCCTTTTCAAGGATTACTTCCTTGTCAATACCTTTGCCGTCATCCCTTATTTCAACCACCACGCTGCCAGCTGAATGATAAGCAGAAAGATTAACTATACCGGTTTCCGGTTTGTTAATACCCACTCTTACATCCGGTGTTTCAATACCATGATCAACTGCATTCCTGACCATATGTATCAGAGGGTCTTTAATGGCATCAGCCATGTTACGATCAATTTCGGTCTCCTCGCCTTCTGTCATCAAAGTAACCTTTTTGCCGGTTTTATGAGCCAGATCCCTTACAAGCCGCACCATTTTCTGAAATGTTGATTTTAAAGGAATCATACGCAGAGACATACTCATATCCTGAAGTTCTCGCACAATTTTGCTGGTATGAGTAACTTTTTTTAAAAAATCATGATGATCAGAGCCGCAAACTATTTCGTCCTGTGCCACCATGGAATGTGCAATAACCAGTTCTCCCACCATATCTATAAGACGATCAAGCCTGTCCGTGCTGACCCTGATACTTCTATCTACGACAGATTTGGTTTTTACCCGTTGAGTGCGAAGCGCCTGGCTGACCTCTTTTACTGATGCCGTTCCTGCCTTAACAAGCGCAGTTCCTATAAGGTTATTACCTTTAGTCTTCTCAACCTGTTCAATTTCTTCTCTTGTTGCCACACCCTGAGCTACCAGGATATCGCCAACCCTCGGCTTTTCTGCTGCTTCGACATCGTCCCTTGAGACTTTATTCTGAGCTACCAGGATATCACCTATACGCGGCTGCTCTCCATCATCAGAACGTTCAGATATGCCTGCCTTTTCCGGATTCTCAAGAATACGCATAAGCTCATCATAACCCGGCGCTTTCTTGAAAGGTGAGCCTCCCAGGGCTTCTTCGACTCCATTGATCAGGTCTTTCAGCATATCGAGCGAACGTAGCGCCAGATCCGCATAACCACCGGCATAGCGTATTTCACCATCCCGCACACGGCTTAAAAGATTTTCGGCGTGATGTCCCATTTCAGAAATCAAATTAAGCTCCATAAATGCCGCTGTGCCCTTTATGGTATGAAAAGCTCTAAAAACCATTCCAACAGAGTCCTCATCATCAGGATCATTTTCAAGCGTCAGCAGAGCCTCTTCCGCATTTGTTATAAGGTCAAGGCCTTCAGTTATAAATTCACCTATCAGTTCAAAATCAGCATCTTCGGGCATGTAATCTAATTTTTCTTCTATTTCTTGAACCGGTTCCTCTTCCGTTTCATCTACAATTTTAGAAACGGGAGCTGAATCATCCTCCAAAGCCGCCATTTCAATACCCTCATCCTCATAGTCATTCATGACTTTTTCTATCAATTCACCCACTTCGGTAATAATCGAATTTAGGACAGAAGGCTCTTCAGGCGAAAGCTCATTAATTTTTTGAACTGCCAGGGATAAGCTTTCCCTTGCAGATGCAGAAAAAGATTCATCTAATGAAAGCTTTTTTAAAGCTTTTTCCAATTTTTTCACTTCGGCCTGATCATCAGGTTCTATTTGAAGCAGAAGCGCGGCAACGTCATCCAGAGACATGGCATCATTATTCAGCATATCAGATCCTTCTTCCAGATTTAATTCTTTTTTGAGTTTTTTAGCTGCCTTATCAATAGACAGCTCTCCATCCTTTTTATTATTTTTAAAATATTCTTCAATGGCCTCCAGGACTTCAAAAACAGCATCAATAACAGATAATGGATTAGAGGCCATTTTCCCGGAAACTACTTCTATTCCTTTTCCGCAAAGGCACAGCAGGTCTTTTAGAGATGCCAGATCTTCCGGCAGATTTTGCTCTATTTGTTTTAATCCGGATGATATTAAGAGCCAGGCATCCTTATCATTAATATTCGCACTATCAAGTTGATCTATTATTTTTTTTATAGATTTTAAAATATCGTCACTTTTCATATTTGTAGTCCTATTTTCAATGATGACTGGAAAAAAATCTGCCACTTTTATCAATTGTACAAAGCCGTCCGTTGCTGTAATATAATGGCTCCTGATATATAAAATTATCCAAAAAAGATAATGAGGTTCTGACAAGACCTATAGAATAGTTCAGCAAAGACCTGTTGCTGTTGTTCAAATCCTCTATACTCTTTGTTAAAGACAAAAGGTTCGACCTACACTCTATCAAATGGACGGAATCAACCTCCCCTGCCAACTCTGATAACTTCTCCAGAGTGATATTTTCCAGAGAACAGCCTGATAGTTTTGAGAACTCATACAAAACATGAAGCCTCTGCTCCTC
>JAGGWL010000006.1 GCA_021157555.1 Deltaproteobacteria bacterium
AATTTAGGTATTGTCGAATCCTGCGGCTCCATATGAACTCCTTGATGTCCGATAAACACATTATAGCAGAAAAGACGGTAGATGCAACCCAAGCAATCCGTCGGTCGTACATAACTTGTAGCCGCCGAACGGCTGAGATAACCAGCACAAAACGCACGACACTGGTTGATATTATTATAAATTTTCGGGGGAGTTTAGGGACGCCCTTTACATTTCTATATTTACAGTTTTAGGCTTAAGGATTGATGAGATTATAGCCCTTTTGTTGTACTATTGTCTCTCCTCGCTTTACTGATTGACTCACCCAGGCCAATGAGACCGTAAATGTGAACATTTCACCAGCGCCCACCAGTTTCCCCCCAATAACCATCATTTCAAAACTGTAAATATAAAGGGCGTCCCCAAAGTCCCCTGATTCAAATGCCCATATGTTTTCTGGAAGAATACCTGCTTCACAGAATACTCGAAGATCATTTTCTGGATTGGGGCCAGAAAGATATGCAACTTTTAAATTTTCTGGTTTTTTTTGATTGGACAATAGAATCGTAGAATGACTCCCATCTATTTATTGTGTTATCTGTTAGTTTGCCAGCGTTGTAATTATCAAATTTATTTTCACATGAAGCCTTGTAGTCTCGTACTTCTCGAACATAGGACCGCCTAGCTAATGTCGCCTCATCTCGTTCGACTGTCAATGTAGCTATTGCTGCTTCTAAGACAGATTTTCTGGCGATGTTTTTTGTAAGCTCTGTATATGTATTCATTTATTGGGTTCTAACGATAAAGTTCACCTGAAAAAAAAGTGGGTGGTAAAATGACCGCATTGCAGAATAACTTGGAGCGGGACGAGATGTCGGCAAAACCCCATACCTTTTTTTTCAGGTGAAACGCCTGGTTATGTGATTTTAGACGATTATTTATTGACAACCTTCAAGAGATTTAGCTTTTTTTCCCTCTCTTGGAATTGAGAAAGGCTCATGGAACATTTATTTTTGGCCCCATAAAATCCACCAAGTTTACAGACTGCGTACATAGCCTCAAAGCCTTTTTTGCCGTACAATTTAGCAATCTCTTCACTTCTTACATACGGAGTACCATGTACCAAATATTGCTCTGCCATAAATAACTCTGTTTTATCTGCTACAACTCCAAACCCGTGATTCTTTAAATAATAGTCAAGTGGGGCTGTCTCAAAAGTATTACTTTCGCCCCCTTCATTGGAGAAGCCTGATGAAATCATGAAAGCGTTGAATTGTTTTAAGCTCATTGAACCTTTATATTTTGCATTTGTAATTCCTGCCTCACGACAGACTCTCATGCTCTCGTAACCATGACCGCCAAAATGACCAACTGCTGTTTCTGCAGCAGGATATGAAACTCCATCAACTACATAAAACTTGACCATCAATATTTCTTTATTATTCATCTGCCCATACTTGAATTATCATTATTTTTTAAACATTTAAAGCTGACATTGAAACAGTAATCTCTTTTGCTCTACGATCATTGAGAAAATTTTTATTTGTAGTTATAACCCACCCGTTTTGGTGCTTATTTGGAGCCCCATATTCTCTTGCCACTTCTACCGGAACTTCTAAAGCTTTTTTGACAACTCCATTTACATCAAAAAGAATAACAACCAAATAGTCGAAATCCCATGATCGTATAACATTCAACTGGGTTGATGATGTGCCTTTGATTTTGCGAGATTTAACTTGATACAATTTGCCATCTGCTGTTTCAATATCTGCACTTGAACCAGATACTTCAAGGAGTCTACCGCCATAATGTTTATGCGCTAAATGTTCTGCATATTCTCCAACAATGTTATTTGTTCTTCCCAGCGCAGAAGCAAGCTTATTTGAGTATTCGTTGAACTTTAGCCACAAATCTTTAATTTCTTCCATAGCTTTCCTCTGAACACATAACGATGAATTAAGCTGCGCCGTCTAAATGACTAAGAATACCCAATTTTGACAAAAGCATGTTAAAACATCGAACAGCCAAAGCCGCGAGATATTAGGCGTCAGGCTCAAATGACGGGTTAGCAGCTTTCAATGATTTATTGCCTGATGTAATTTGAATGTCCGGTAAATTATTCCACAGTTCATCTTTAGATTTATAATGCCTCAATGCCTCAATTATTATTGGAAGAGGATCAGACAATATTTCCGGAAAATCAACTTCGCCATTGATTTGAACTGAAAATGCCAATTGTTCTACCGGAGGTGTGAATTGTGCGTTTACACCTTCTTTATTTCCTCTCGAATCAATTCTATACCAGCCAAACTCAGAGAGATGAACAGCATTAAAGCCATGCAAACAAAAAGGTGGGCCATTATCATCCCGACTTAACCTTTGATAACAAAAGCCAGCTGGAATAGAGTTTGCTCTTAGTAGTGCGGCCAGTAAATGACTCTTTGCATAGCAAATACCAGATCCTGATTGCAAAACTTCTGAGGCCGAACAAGATACCATTTGAATGCCATAATCATCGATATGTTTGATTTTATCTCTCACCCATTCAAAGCAGGACTTTGCAATATCATTGAGATTTATCTTGCCAGATGCGAGTTCATTAGCTTTCGATATAATATCAGGATGCTGCCAATCAATTATTTCCGTTGATTTAAGATACTCTTCCATTAAGGCTGAAACTCTCTCCAATATCCATGCTGCTAACGGCTGAATTCAGGGGCAAGCGGGATTCGCAGCAACATACTTTGAAAACCCTGGACTTTAGGCAGCAAGGTTGAAGTTCAAAAAACCGTGCTGCCCGCTTGTCCCTTGAAATGATTTGTTATACAATTACTTTTTGTTTCAGTATGTTAAAGTTTTCTATTGTTGACTGTTAGCAAATATGCTAACATATTTTTATGCGAAAGATAATATTTTATCAATTAGAAAATGGAAAATCCCCCATTACTGATTTTCTTAATTTCCTGACAGAAAAACAAGTTGAGAAGGTATCCTATTCAAATTTCGGGGTAAACGCTGTTTAATCTTAAAAATTAAATTATGAGCATTAATAAAAACAGTAAGTTATAATAATATTTATTGATATCATAAAATTCTACCCCGGAATTTGAATA
>JAGGWL010000024.1 GCA_021157555.1 Deltaproteobacteria bacterium
ACTGAGCTATAATAAAATTTGAAAACCTCTGAAACTCGCTGCGCTCAAACAGCCAGAGGTTTTCAAATTTCACCATAGCTCAGTCCTGACATCTAATGGTCGGCGTTATAACCAAGCCCCAAGTTTTGTACCATATAGTAATTGCAATGAGTTATCAGCTTTTATGCAAAAATTAAAATTTTAATGCCGTGGTTTGTTACACAATATTCAGGATAGCCATATAAACTGGTAAGGTTTTAAATTTATTGAATTCAATTGAAATTTTTCTCCTGTCAATAGATCGCTCATTTGGGAGGATTCTTCATGCAGCGGCAATGAAAGCGCAACTTCAGCAGAGGAGATATTTGTTATTGCATATATCCTTTGATTATCCATATAACGTTTAATTACAAATATTCCGGGATCAATATCAAGTATTTCAAAATCCGCATTAGGATGAAATGCAGGTTGTTCTTTTCGTATTTTTATTAAATTAAGGTAAGGATAAAAAATTTGTGAACGAAAGGACTCAGTATTTTTCAGTTCTTTTATCACCTCTTTTATCTGAAGTTTTTCCCTGTTGATTGTTCGAGCTCTGCCGGTTTGCTTTACCCCTTTTATCCAGTTACGAGAGCCAATCAGGCTGTGGATATAGGTGGCAGGCACTCCCGGAAGTACATATTGAATAGCCTGGCTGGCCATAAAACGGTTTGCGTGCAGTGGGTCTTTGCCGGAATCATTGCGCCAAAATGCGTCAATATAGCTAATGTTCAGTTCGTAAGGACTCTTGCTGCCATCCGGATTTTTTTTATAAGAAACCTGTCCACCATTGGATTTTACGATTTTAACAAGAGCATTGATTTCTTTTTGCGGCAGTATCCCTTCCAGCGGGCGAACACCGATACCGTCATGGGATGCTGTAAAATTATAAAAAGCATTTTTTTCCGATTTCAGGTAAAGCCCTTTTGCCCAGGCAGATAGAAAAGTTGCATCTTCTTTCACAAAAGAATAAAAAAGCAAGGGTGGCAGGGTAAAGTTGTAAACCATTTGTGCCTCGTCCCCATTATTTCCAAAATAGCTGATGTTTTCATCGTGTGGTACATTGGTTTCACTAATAATCATGACATCCGGAGCAACCAGATCCAATATACTTCTAAAGAGTTTCACTATCAGATGTACTTGATTCAAATGGATGCAGCTGGTGCCGATTTCCTTCCAGAGATAAGCGATGGCATCCAATCTGAGGATAGTCGCACCCTGCTGGACATAAAACAGGAGTACCTCAATCATTTTTTCTATTACGTCAAGGCTTTTAAAATTAAAATCAATCTGGTCGGCGCTGAATGTTGTCCATAAATGAACGATTTGTCCATCATGCTTTTTGAATTCGGTTAAAAGTGGGAGAGACCTTGGTCTGGTAACCTGGGAGAGATCCGTTAGAGGGTCGACTTCAATGGCAAATTGCTTAAACCCCTTTTTTCCTTCAAGGTAGTTCTCGAACCACTTGCTTTTTGAAGAAAAATGATTCAGCACATAATCGAACATAAGCTGAAAATCACCACCGATTGCATTAACATCATTCCATGATCCGAGTTTTGAGTCAATGGCATAAAAATCTATAATCGAAAATCCGTCATCAGAAGAAAAAGGAAAAAAAGGTAAAAAATGAATAGTCGAGATTGCATCTTTTAAATATTTGTTTGCGAATTTATGAATTGTTGATATAGGCGATTCTCCTTTTTTTTTTAAGGTATCGCCATAAGTTATCAAAACAACATCTTCCTGAGAAAAACAGGTTTTTCTGGTTCTTTGTTTTATCGGAAAGTTTTCAATTAAAGGAGAAATTCTGAGAAAGGCAGATACTCCATTTTTCTCTCCATATATACTGTTTAACAACTGTTTTATCTTGTCCATACCGTTCATTCTCTACGCTTTCGCTACATCGTCGGTGGTGTGGTTAAAAATAAATTTATATTATAACATAAGGAATGAGAACGAAACAACTTTTTTGATGTTAATTCTTCCATGCTTCCCATACTTCAGCATGGGAATAAGAACGAAAGCAAAAGTGAAAACGCTTGACTCAATAGACCATAATAATTTAAACGTATTAAGAGTTATGCCCTGATGGGTACAACGAAACACGAAAATGAGATAGCGTTTACTGGCATTTTATAAATTTAGTAGAATTCCTCAATTCATAATTTACCATTTATAATTCATCATTTTTATATAAAAAAAAACAGATTATAATGAAATTTTTTAATACAGCAGGGCCTGTAAATTACAAAAACCATTATTGCCTGCCGCCTTTGGGCAGAATTGATCTTGATGAAATTTTGTCTTTGATTGACCAGGAAAAATATTTTGTCCTGCATGCTCCGAGACAAACAGGCAAAACTTCATGTCTTTTGGCTTTAATGGAGCATTTGAACTCTTCAGGGCATTTTAAGTGTTTGTATATAAATGTAGAGGCCGCGCAGGCTGCCAGGGAAAATGTTAATAGTGGTATGAAGGCTATCTTGAATGAATTGGCATCCTGCGCCGTTGACCTGTTGAATGATGTTTTTCTGAAAGAGAACAGACTGCGCATACTTGATGAAAGTGGAGAGTTCGCGGCTTTGAGTGAAGCTCTGTCACTTTGGTCAAAAGAAAGTTTACGGCCTATTGTCCTGCTTGTTGATGAGGTAGATTCTTTAATTGGAGATACTTTGATTTCCGTTCTGCGCCAAATACGGGCGGGATATACTAAACGGCCGTCTGCTTTTCCTCAGACCATTGTGCTTTGCGGAGTTCGTGATGTTCGGGATTACCGGATTCATTCCGCCCGGGACAAGGCAATTATTACAGGCGGCAGTGCATTTAACATCAAAGCAAAATCGCTGCGGCTGGGTGATTTTACTAAAGAGGAAATGACCGCATTATATATGCAGCATACGGAAGAGACAGGCCAGGTTTTTACGCAGGATGCTCTTGATCTGGCCTGGGAATTGACATCCGGTCAGCCATGGCTTGTAAATGCCCTTGGATATGAAGTCTGCTTTGAAATGAAAAAAGGATATGGCAGAGTAAAAACGGACAGAGCAGAACCTGTTACCAAAGAGATGATAGCTCAGGCCGGTGAAAACATTATTTCAAGAAGAGATACGCATATTGATCAACTGGCGGACAAGCTTAAGGAAGAGCGGGTGCGGCGAGTAATTGAACCTGTATTAACGGGTGAATTGTTTGAAGGTGGTTTCAATGCAGAGGAAGTGCAATATGTCATTGATATAGGACTTGTCAAGCAGGCTGTAAATGGTGAAATAATTATACCAAACCGCATTTACCAGGAGGTGATACCAAGAGAATTAACCTGGAGCGCGCAGATGGGAATTTATGAAAAATATGCGTGGTATGTAGATGAAACAGGTAAGTTGAACATGGAAAAGCTGCTTTTAAAGTTTCAGGAATTTTTTCGGGAACATTCCGAACACTGGGTCGAGCGTTTTCAATACAAGGAAGCAGGACCCCAGCTTTTAATGCAGGCTTTTTTACAAAGAATTGTTAACAGCGGGGGCAGGGTGGAAAGGGAATACGGGCTTGGAAGGATGCGGACGGATTTGTTGGTTATCTGGCCGCTTATAATTCAGGGTTTGGAGCAAAAAGAGGAAATTATAAAATCAGGTACTCAAAAAATAGTAATAGAATTAAAAATCTTGTATAAAACCCTTGAAAGGACTGTTTCTGATGGACTGGAGCAGACTGCCGCTTATATGGATAAATGCGCTGCTGTCGAAGGACATCTGATTATTTTTGACCGGGACGAAAATAAAAGCTGGGATGAAAAGATTTTTAAAAGAGAAGAAAGATCTCATGGTAAAAAAATTTTAATTTGGGGGATGTGAAAATAAAATATTGAAAAATTACAAAAAAAAGGAAATAAAGATATGCAAAAATTATTTATATTAATATTAATTATCAGTACGGTTTTAATACAAAGTGTTGATTCACGAGCTGAAAAAGGAGAAAAAGTGGAACCTGAAAATCCAATTTACATCATAAAAACCTCTATGGGAGATATTCAGATTGAGTTGTTTGCTGATAAAGCACCTGAAACAGTAAAAAATTTTATTGGTCTGGCAGAAGGTACAAAGGAATTTACAGATCCAAAAACCGGTAAAAAGGTTAAAAGGCCATTTTATGATGGTTTGATATTTCATCGGGTGATAAAGGATTTTATGATCCAGGGCGGATGCCCGCTTGGTAACGGGAGCGGCGGTCCAGGTTATAAATTTAAAGATGAAATTGATGCAAATGCTTTAGGTCTGGATAACCTAATGGCTATGGATAAAACAAAGGGGCCAAATCCTTATCTCATGATTAGAAGTAAGGAAGATTATCAGCGAAATATTATGAGCCCGTTATTTAAAAAGCTGAATATTAATTCTCAGGAGGAACTTGATCGCAGAAAAGAGGAACTTGAAAAGAACCTTTTTTTGATGACAGTGAAGGATGCTCTGGAAAATACAGGTTATCAATACAGTGAAAAAGGATCTCCTTATCTTCCTGAACGGGGATGCCTGGCAATGGCTAATTCCGGCCCTAATACAAACGGATCCCAGTTTTTTATCAATCTGATCGATACCGAATGGCTTATAGGTCGGCACACTGTCTTCGGTAAGGTGGTTAAGGGAATGGATGTTGTTGACAAGATCGGCTCTGTTGAAGTTGGAGATGGAAGCAAACCGGTTGAGGATGTTACAATCATTTCAATCAGGCTCAAGTCACAGGGTATATAAAACTCTATAAGGACATGAAGAGCAACAAAGAGAAAATTCCTGAACCTATAGCGATTAAAAATTATAGCGGAAAATTTATGGTTCGGGTTCCTCCTGATGTCCATCGTGCGCTTGCTATTAAAGCAGCAGAAGCCGGTGTTAGTATAAATCGTCTCGTTAGTTCTAAATTAAGCTACTAATTTTAAAACAGAACGAACAAGGATAGAGCACCAGGAGCAAGGTCTTTGGGGTCAGTATGTTGAGTAGCATATTAGCTTGGCATCTGTTTTAGGGCAGGTTTAAAAGTCTTATCGTAGAAAATGATGCTTAGGAACGAGGACGAGATAACTTCCACAACTATGTATCACATAGCCAGAGGTGCAAATAATGGAAATAAAGGAAATAATACGGACTCTAAGCGATTTTATGGATATGAACAGAGATAGATACGAAATTATACGAATAGGTGTTTTCGGTTCAGCTATTAGAGGCAGCATGAATGAGCAAAGCGATATCGACGTTGTTGTTAAACTTGATAAACAAGACTTGTTTAATATTATTGGCATCAAGCAAGACCTTGAAGAACAATTCTCAAAACCTGTGGATGTTATTAGTTACAGGGAAAAAATGAACCAATTTCTTAAGAAAAGAATAGATAAAGAGGCAGTCTATGTATGATAAAAAACTTGCTCTGGAAATTTTATCCCAGATTTATCAGGCAAGTCAGACAATCTTAGAACGCTTTAAACCTGTAAAATTCATAAGCGATTTTACGGATTCAGCAGCAGGTATGGAAAAATTTGACAGTATTTGTATGCTATTGATTGCAATTGGTGAAGCATTAAAAAATCTGGATAAAGTCACGCACAACACTCTTTTTCCCCGATACCCACAAGTTAATTGGAAAAGAGCCAAAGGCATTAGAGATATTATCAGTCATCATTATTTTGATGTGAACGCTGAAGCAATCTATAATGTTTGTAAAAACAATATTCCAGGGCTGTCACAAACAATAGATAAAATAATTAGAGAATTATCATAATGGTGCTGCACAAAAATTTTCTCAATTCTCCCCATACTGTCCTAAAACCTTACCCGGATTTTATTGTCAAAAAAT
>JAGGWL010000099.1 GCA_021157555.1 Deltaproteobacteria bacterium
ACAAAATATTGGACAAGTATTCAGCAATGAATGCAAAAAAAATTGCAAAAGTTGACTTGGCTAACATATCTTTTCAAAGTAAAAAATTTGACAGGGCTATTGAACTTTATATTGATGCGATTAATGATTTCAGTGATGCCCCTTCAATAAAAAATCTGATTTTAAACAGCCTCGCCTGCTCATATGAAGAGAAAAATGATTATAAATCAGCGGCCCCATATTTTGAACTGATAGTATCAGGAGATGATGTATTTATGAAGGATGAGGCTTTGTTTAATCTGGGGCGTATCTATGCAGCCATGGGTAATAACAAAAAGAGTAAAGATGCATTTGTTAATATAAAAGAGAACTATTCGGATTCTTTGTATATTGAGCTTGTTAAAGACAGGGTATTATAAGGAACGGGCACGAAATAATTTCCCCCTTAAGTTTGGATGGATCTAATGTCGCTGAATAACCCTGTTGTTCAAACCGGCCTTGAGAATTTACTGCATGAACCGCCAAAATATATATTGGGAAAGCGGGCAGGACTTTTATGCAATCCTGCTTCAGTAGATAGATCTTTACGACATGCCAGGGCATTAATATCAAACAGCCTGTCTGTTGAATTGACTGCTCTCTATTCCCCACAGCACGGATTTAATGCTGAAAAACAGGATAATATGATTGAATCCGATGATACTTTCGATTCAGCTTTAAATATACCTGTTTTTAGTCTTTATGGTAAAACCCGCATTCCTACAAAAGAAATGTTTGAGCATATTGATTTACTTTTTATAGATTTACAGGATGCTGGAACGCGTGTTTATACATTTATGTATACAATGTCCTATTGTCTTGAAGCGGCAAAAAAATTCAGCAAGGCTGTTATTCTGCTTGACCGTCCCAATCCCGTAAGCGGTGCTGTCATGGAAGGCAATACGTTGAAACCTGAGAACATTTCTTTTGTGGGGCGATATCCTTTACCCATGCGCCATGGCTTGACCATCGGAGAGCTGGCGCTTCTATTTAACGAATATTTTAATATAGGCTGCGAACTTGAAGTGATACCCATGAAAGGGTGGGAACGAGATATGTTTTTTGCAGATACAGGCCTTCCATGGATTCCTCCGTCTCCGAATCTGCCTACTCCTGTCTCAGCAATGGTTTATCCCGGCCAGGTTTTATGGGAAGGTACGAATATCTCTGAAGGCAGAGGCACAACGCAACCGTTTGAACTATTTGGCGCGCCGTTTATAGATACAGAAAAAGTGCTTTCGTTTATCGGTGGAAATCATTTACCAGGAGTATATCTCAGGCAAGTTTTCTTTGAACCTGTTTCGAATAAATGGATGGGCTCCAGATGTAATGGATTTCAGATTCATGTAACAAATGCTGAATTATTTCAGCCTTATTTGACAACATTAAAGCTGATTCAAGCGGTTGCCTGCATTCACAAAGACAGGTTTGAATGGGCAGAACCTCCATATGAGTACGAATTTGACAGGCTTCCCATAGATCTTATAACAGGAGACAGCAATATCCGGTATATTGTTGAGAGTGATGAAAACATTGAGACGTTACCAGATTCATGGGGAGATGAACTCAGGCAATTTGATAAAATCAGCCGCAATTTTCATTTATATTAAGGCTTGTTTTATATCAAATTGGTTAATTTTGAATGATGAATTAAGGAATTCTAAATTGGCAGAAAATGAATTATCCTGGAAAAGGATGGCTTTTAAGGGGAACAAGGTTTGGCAGGCTTTGGAAGAAAATGGAGATCCTTTAGTCAAAAATGGTAAATTTTTAATCAAGTATCAACTTAATCAGGATTATGAGTACTGGATTAACAAAAAGAGTCTTCTCCCATTAAGCGAATTAAAAAAAGGCGAGTATAAAAAATCAGGGAAAAGCAAAAAGACCGCTTCAAAAAAAGAATATAAAGATTATGATACTGCTGAATTAGGTGCTGCGATTTGTCTTTATACAGACGGTGCCTCTTCTGGTAATCCCGGACCCTCAGGGATAGGAGTTTTACTGCGTTTTAAAAACCACGAAAAGGAGATTTCAAAATATATTGGAAATGCGACTAACAACATTGCCGAACTTAAAGCTATTGAAGCCGGCCTGTCTATTTTAACAAATAATGAAATTCCTGTGATAATTTTTACTGACAGCAGCTATGCTTTGGGCATTCTCGTACGTGGTTGGAAAGCAAGCAAGAACGTAAGCCTGGTGGAAAGAATACGGGAAAAAGTTTCTGAATTTAAAAAAATTAAATTTATAAAAGTAAAAGGTCATGATGGAATGCTCGAAAATGAACGGGCTGATTATCTTGCAACATCAGCAATAAAAAACCGATAGGTATTATCTTTTCAGAGAGATACCAGAGAATATACAGGATTGATAGTGGAACAAGAACCCTGCAAATAACTCAAACTAAAGAGCTTTGCAGGGTTTAAAAAAATGGCCGCTAAGCTTTTTTTGATTCTAATGTTTCTATCTTTTTTTCAAGCTCGTCTATCTTTGTTTTGTATGATTCAGGGTCATCTGTTGCTGCCTCAACGTCTTCACCTTTTTTCCATGTATCCTTCAGTTCATCAAAACCCAAGTAAAGAGCCAGCCCGCCTCCTGCCAGAAGCATTACAGGTATGGTGCCTGCCAGAAGTTGAAAAAAAGGTTGCCACCAAATAGATATTCCAATGAGCCCCAAGACGGCTGCTACCGCTCCACCAATTAATGTTTTCATGAAAAAACATCCTCCTTTACCTTTAGAATAAATTGATCAGTTAAATTTAAAAAATAGTTCAGGGACGAATAATAAAATACATCCTCAAAATATGTTAGTCAAGGATGTTTAGAAACATTATAAATAATAAATTTTTAAACTATCACAGCAAATAAAGCATGGCAAGATTAATTTATTATTTTCATGCGTTATTCTGCCCGTCAGCGCATGGTGATTGTTTTATTCATTTAGAGTTTGATATAATCAGCATGCCTTGTCTCTACCACTTTAGGCATTTTTGCATAAAATTATTGCAATGAAAACTATATTCTGGTATTTCGTCCACGTTCACGGGTCTTAATAAAAATCATAAAATAATAGATAATATAGTAAATCATGTTTAAACAACAAAAATCAAATTACAGCACAATTAAGAAAAAAATCAGAGGCTGGATTAATAGCGCCCTTAAGAATACACATCACCATTACATATGCTTTCTTCCAGGAAAAATCGGATTCTTACCTTCCCTGGCTCTTAAAATTTTCTTTTCGGGTATACAAATAAATAAGGAACAATATTCGATTCTTCGGAAAATTCCTGAAAATGCCATTGTCGTTTATGTGAATAAATATAAAAGTTATTTTGAATATCTTTTTTATTACACACGCTATAGGCAGGTCGGTTTCCGATTTCCGGAAATTGGTTTTGGTTACAGAGTACTCATATGGCAGCCAATAAGCAGATTGTTTAGAATAATATTATCCTTTGCAGATTATTTTTTGCAGAAAAAAGCTTTTCCGAGTCCTTATGAAAATGGATACATTAAAGATGAACTTCTTAGCGGCAGAGCAGCCATGCTCTCTCTTACGGAAAAAAAAGGTTTTTACAAAAGATTTGTCAAGGCAAAATTTGATCCTGTTCAATATCTGATTGAGATGCAGAGATCTATTGACAAACCTATTTATCTGGTGCCGCAGCTTATTTTTTTTAGTAAAAAACCCCCAAAGTCACATCTGACATTTCTGGATATACTTCTTGGAACCAAGGAGAAACCTGGAAAAATCAGGCGAGTAGCAGGTTTGTTAAATAACAAGAACAGACCTTTTGTAGAAATATCCGAGCCGGTTAATTTAAATTCTTTTATAAACCTTACCGAAAACAGGGATTTGACTGTAGATCAAATGACTATGGCTTTGAGGCGGAAGCTTATGTTCCAGATAAATCGTCATCGTCAAAGTATAACCGGCCCTGTGCAAAAGTCAAAACAGGAACTTAAAGAGAGTATTCTGACTGGTGCAAGATTGCAGAAGTTTATGAAACAATATGCAGCAAAACATAGTCAGGAAATATGGAATGTGCACAAGCAGGCCGATTCAAATATTGATGAGATTGCGGCAAGATACAATACAACTCTTATAGGCCTGTTTTCGATATTTGTAAGATGGCTGCTTAAATTCATGTTTGATGGCGTTACTGTTAATTATGAAATGCTGGTACAGCTTAAGGCTGCTTCCCAGAAAGGGCCTCTTATCCTTGTGCCGTGTCACAAGAGTCATATAGATTATCTTATAT
>JAGGWL010000146.1 GCA_021157555.1 Deltaproteobacteria bacterium
GTCCAAGTTTTCTGTTAATCCTTATGATATAGAAAATCTAAATCATGCTGAATTATTAAATAAACCTTAACCTTTTGATAATCAGGGAAAAGAGATGAAGACTATTTTTATGGATTTATGGAAAGATAAATCAGGGGTAACGGCCATAGAATATGGCCTTATAGCCGGGCTTATGTCCGCCGTTCTGGTGGTTCTCTCGGATTTTTTGGCGATAAGCTTAAAGATCTGTTTGAGGCTATTTCCGGCAAGCTGGAAGAAACGACAGAAAACATTACTAATGAAGCGGAAAATCAATAGGGCTGTCATTTAAACGGATTTGGATTTATTTAATTCTTATTTTCCTTTTACAGTTTGTTTCTTTCTGCTTGCATCTGCATTTTATACCGATATTCGTTTAAGAGTAATACCGAATATTATTACTTTGCCGGTAATTGTTGGTGGAATTTTATTCCATTTTTATATATCCGGCTGGAGTGGGCGGGCGGGAAATGTTACCGCAGTATTCAGCATGAAAGGGGGGCAGGGGGTTACCAGCATAGCAATTAATCTTGCTGATCAGATTAATCTCCTGACCGGCGACAAGGTGCTGATAGTTGACCTTAATTTATACATGGGTGATGTGAGCGTGTTTCTGGAACTACCCTCAGCCTACACCCCCTTTGATATGGTCAAAGATCTGGATCGTATGGATAAAAACCTTCTCTTCTCTTCCCTTACACAGCATCCGCGCGGTTTTTACATTCTGACAGCTCCTGACGAGGTGAATGACGCAGAGCAGCTCTCCAGTGATGACATAACTCGCCTGTTGCAGGTTTTAAGACGCTACTTTGACCATATTATTATAGATCTGCCTCATAATTTTAATGAGAGAAATATGGCAGCTATAGATACTGCCGACAACTTGCTGCTTATAGTCCAGCAGTCCATGCCGGTAATCAAGAATGTTCAAAAAGCCCTGAAGCTTTTTGAAGAACTTGGTTATGATGAAAAAAAAGTAAAAGTTGTGCTGAACCGATGCCTGACAAAAAGTGAACTTACGGCTGAAGATATATCTTATGTCCTGAACTGGCCTGTATTTGCCAGTATCAATAATGATTTTATCAGATTGACCGATATTATCAACAAAGGCAAAACAATTGATATGGCCGAGCCTGATTTAAAAATAAACCGGGATATGGAAATTCTGGCCGGATTGCTGACCGGAATCAAGCTTGCTAAAAAGAGCGAGAAAGGCTGGTCCGAAATTATCAGCCGTTTCCTGCCTCTCCTCGGAGGCGCTAAAGCATAATGAAACTAAGCGACCGTTTGCGGGTTCGTATGAAAGGAAGCGCCTTTGCTGATGACCTTCTTTTTGAAGGGGGAATTGACCGCAAAACATATAATACTGTAAAATTACGGGTTCATTCACGGCTGGTAAATGAACTTGATCTTGCTGTTGTAGCGGATATGCCGCGGGAAACCCTGACGATTTCGATCAAGGATGCTCTTCAGGAGATCACATCTGAAGACAACCTTCCCTTAAACCAGCGTGAAAGGGTAATGCTGGTTACAGACCTGATGAATGAAATTATGGGTCTGGGGCCTATAGAACCTTTGGTACAGGACGATTCTATTCAGGACATCCTGGTAAACGGCTATGAAAAAGTTTATATTGAAAAAAACGGGCTGCTTCAGCAAACACAGGTTCAATTTCGCGATAATAATCACCTGATGCAGATTGTAGATAAAATTGTTTCGACTGTAGGGCGCAGGATTGATGAATCCTCACCCATGGTGGATGCCAGACTGCCGGACGGGTCAAGGGTAAATGTTATTATCCCGCCTCTTTCTTTGGACGGACCGATCCTTTCAATCCGTAAATTCGGCCATAAACCTCTCGCAGCAAAAAATCTGCTCGAGAAGCAGGCACTGACTCCGGAGATGATGGAGTTTTTGCAAGGGAGTATCAAATCAAAACTTAATATATTAATCTCAGGCGGCACCGGCGCGGGTAAAACCACCCTTCTGAATATATTATCCGGTTATATATCTGAAACAGAGCGTATAATTACAATTGAGGACAGCTCCGAACTTCGTCTTGGCCAGCCTCACGTGGTACGGCTCGAGTCAAGACCAGCCAATATAGAGGGAAAAGGCGCTGTAACCCTTACCGATCTGGTTAAAAACAGTCTAAGGATGCGGCCGGACCGGATTATAGTTGGCGAGGCCCGTGGCGCGGAGGTTATGGATATGCTCCAGGCCATGAATACCGGTCATCAGGGCTCCATGTCGACCATTCATGCCAATTCTCCTAACGATGCCTTGTCACGCATGGAAGTTATGCTGAGTATGGGAACTTCCCAGTTCTCGGAAGTTGCCATGCGCGCGTTGATTGCCAGCGCAATCAATATTATAGTCCAGCTTTCAAGACTGGCAGATGGAACAAGGCGAATTGTGTCGGTATCGGAAGTTATCGGCATTGATGAAAATTATAAAATGAAATTACAGGACATTTTTCTTTTTAAACAAAAAGGGATTGATGAGGAAGGCAGGATATTCGGCGTTTTTACATCAACCGGCCTGGCATCAAGATTTACCGAACATCTGAGAAGTTACGGAATTGAACTGAGCCCGGATATCTTTAATTTTGTAAAGGATGTATAGGAACGAGGACAAAAGACGATGAAAGTTTTTATTCTTGTAATGGTTTTTATGGTAGTCTCGTTTTTTTGCCTTTCCCTTTATTATCTGGATATGGACAGGAGGGCGGCAGCCCGTGAGAAATTTCTGAACCGTCTGGCTTGGGAAAGAAGGGGGTCAAGCAACAGGGAAACAGAAGCAGAAGATGTGCAATCCGGTTTTCTGGAATCAATAATCGGCCGGGTAATGGATACTGCCCTTATAGAATCCCTGCTGCTATCGGCTGATTCTTCCATATCTGTCGGCAGGTTTCTTTCTATCTCTTTGGGGGCAGGGTTGATTTTTATGATGCCCCCCCTGATTCTAATGCGCAATCCTTTTGTTATGCTCCTCTTTTTAATTATAGGAGCATCTGTTCCGATATTCTATTTTCTATATCGACGAAAAAAACGTGAAGAAACTTTGGTGAAACAGCTTCCCGAATCAATCGACATGATTACAAGAGCACTTAGAGCAGGCCAGTCCCTTGATGGGGCATTGCACGAAGTCGGCCGCAGCCTGCCTCTGCCTATGGGCGGTGAGATTTCTGCAGTTTATGATGAAATTGCAATGGGACTCCCATTTGAGTCCGCAATAAAAAATTTTGAAAAAAGATATCCAAGAATTGCCGATATTAAAATTTTATGCACCACCTTTGTTATCCAGCGGGAAACCGGCGGAAATCTGACTAAAATACTTACCAGCCTTGCAACTACTATCAGGGAACGGTTTAAACTAAAAATGCAGGTAAAAACTCTCACGGCCGAAGGCCGGGTTACCTCCATGATCCTCGCCATGATACCGGTAGCATTTGCATTATTGACATGGTTTTTGAATCCTAAATACATTTCGATTCTGTTTGTGCACCCAACCGGCAAAAAAATTCTTTTTTTTGCATTATTTTTAGAATGCCTTGGCTTTTATGTAATGAAAAAACTTAGCGCAATAAAGGTATAAAAAATGATGCTGAATTTTATTATCGAATTTATTACATTCCTGCTGATAACTTCTATTGTAATGTATTGCTATTATTACTTTGAAGAAAAATATAAACGTTCTGTTATAATGAAGCGGCTTTTCGGTTCCCGCGCAGCAGCCGGGGTTTATGAAAAACGGCGAATGAATACCGATTTTAAAGAGATTTTAACCTCCTTCGGCATGATAGCCATGCCTAAAAGAGAGGAAGAAGTCGCTGGTATCAGGAAAATGCTTGGTTATGCGGGGTACAGATTCCACAGCGCGGTTGTTATATTTTTCGGTTTAAAATTGCTGCTGGCCCTTATTTGCGGCGGGTTTTATCTTGTTGTTGCTATACTGGCAGGCAAGCTGGAATTAAGGGGACTGCTTTTTGTATTTTTCCCCATCGCAGCCGGGTATTATTTGCCTGTTTTTGTACTTAAAAATAAAGTTACCGCAAGGCACAGGAAAATTTTTCAGGAACTGCCGGATATACTTGATCTGCTTTTGATTTGTATGGAGGCGGGTTTAAGTTTTGATATGGCGCTTGACAGAGTCAGCAAGGAACTCTCTTCAATTGCGCCGGTACTCTCAGAAGAATTGGGTCGTTATTTTTTGGAAATCAGGGGCGGACTTCCAAGAAAACAGGTTTTGACGAACCTGGCAGACCGGAACGGAGAAAAAAATCTTGTTAATGTTGTGCATGTTTTAATCCAGTCTGCCAATTTTGGAACCGATATAGCAGAAGCCATTAAAGTCTATTCGGAATCACTGCGCACAGAACGGAAACAACTGGCAGAAGAGCGCGGCGCAAAAATTTCAACCAAGCTTACCTTTCCAACAATTCTGCTTATTTTGCCGGCCTTGATGTTGATTATCCTGGGACCTGCAATAATAAACCTGATGGAGCGGCTGAAATGAAAAGAGCCTCCGGTCTTATCCGAATCCTTGTGTCATTTTTATGCCTGGTATGCACTGCCGGATGTTTAACCAGCGGGCAAAAACAGTCTTCTGCTGAATACCGATCAAACATCATGCCGCAAATGGAAAATCAATCTGCCGCTAATCCGGTCTTGCGCCATGATCTTAAGCCTGATTTCCTGCAACTTGCACGAGATCTGATCAACAAAGGTTTTTTTGATGTAGCCTTGCTGCAGCTCAACAAGGCAGTGGAAAATAATTCCGATAATCCGGAAATATATTTTTTAATGGGAAAATGTAACCGCGAAAGCAGTCAATTTGATGCCGCGGAAAAAGATTTTAAAAAAGCGCTTGAAATAGATCCGGAATTTGCACCGGCCCATGACGGCCTGGGCCTGCTTTATGATCTGACCGGAAAAAAAGAAGCTGCGCAGGAGCAGTATCAAAAGGCCATTGCCTTAAATCCGGCCCGACACGATTTTTACAATAATCTCGGTTTTTCACAACTGCTGACGGGAAAATATGTCGAAGCAAAATCGAATTTATTAAAAAGTCTGGCTCTGCAGCCTGGTTTTACAAAAGCGGAAGCTAATCTGGCATTATGCTGTATTATGACCAATGATGATAAAAAAGCTTTTGCGTTATTGAGAAAAAGCCATACCTATCCGACGGCCTGCCGCAATATGGCAGCACTGTATAAAATTAAAGGGGAAACCCAAAAAGCTCTTGATATGATTAACAAAGCAAACAAAACTGATATTAATGCCCAATAAGGTGATAAAAATGTATAAAATAATACTTTCTGTAATTTTTTTAATTTTTCTAATCGGGTGCGCACAAACGAATCATCTTTCCGATGAATACGGCAAATCATACAACGCATTATTTGCAGCACAGGTGGTCAACCCTGATGCCCCACATGACAGCGAGCCTGTTGACGGCATGCCCGGCTATACAGCTATCCAGATATATAATGATGTATATCTTCCAGGGTTAACAGAGTCTGCTTCAAGCAGCGTCCAGGGCGCCGGCTCCGGAGTAAGATAGTCGTCGGCCATCATTCCTGCAAAGTTCCAAGTCGCCGGTCGACCTCCATACTACTATAGTCATCCCCAGGTGACTTGATACCAATTTTGGACTTGGTCATCGTCCCGACCACCCGGCAATAAATTGCCGGGCTATTGTCTATCGCCCCGATGGGGCTTATACAACGGAAAACTGTCTTAACAAATGGAGGATA
>JAGGWL010000173.1 GCA_021157555.1 Deltaproteobacteria bacterium
GACCGCATTTCTGACTCTTCTTTATAATGATATTATTTATATCATGGATTCTGAAAAAGAAATTGACCGCCGGTATGCAGATTTAACCATGATTATCAGGCCCGATAAAAGGTATGGTAAAGTATTTGATGTTTTGATTGAGTTTAAATTTGTAAAGCTTAAAAGTGCAGGAATAAGCGCGGATCAGGCAAAAAAGCTGTCTGAAGATGAGCTTTGCAGCCTCCCTGAGATTGTAAGGCAGATGGAAGATGGCAAAAAACAGGTGAAAGAATACGGCGAAAAGCTTGAGCAAAGGCATGGCAACCTGCGTCTGCAAAAATTTATTGTTGTGGCCTTAGGATTTGAGAAGATATGTTTTTCAAAAATATAAAGCAGCTCATTTATGAACTGCAAACTTGCATTTCACTTTTTAAAAAACACTTAAATATGAATTATCTACATGCTCAAACGATTGGATATGTCGCAATCCCTTCTTAAATCAGGTCAATTCTTTCGGTTTTCCCTATACGCCCAAGTGGTGTCCCGCTCTAAGTCGCAATCCCTTCTTAAATCAGGTCAATTCTTTCTTAGTATTATATTAATCTTAACGGTAAGGAAATCGACGTCGCAATCCCTTCTTAAATCAGGTCAATTCTTTCAAAGACGCTAAAAAGTTTATGAATGATAAAAGGAATATTCTTGTCGCAATCCCTTCTTAAATCAGGTCAATTCTTTCGCAGAAATTCAAGAAATCCTTGCAGATTGGGTTGAAACGTCGCAATCCCTTCTTAAATCAGGTCAATTCTTTCGATTCAAGAAATTTTTGAAGAGCTTAAAGAAGAGCTTTGTCGCAATCCCTTCTTAAATCAGGTCAATTCTTTCTATGATAAATTTTGATGAGTATGAGAAAAAAATCAAAATAGTCGCAATCCCTTCTTAAATCAGGTCAATTCTTTCTGAACAAACGCGGTTAGATTTTAACACGTTTGTGAGCAGTCGCAATCCCTTCTTAAATCAGGTCAATTCTTTCCAAAAACTTGCGCGGGAATATCCAGACGCGCAACTTTTTATGTCGCAATCCCTTCTTAAATCAGGTCAATTCTTTCTAACAACACCAACACCAACACCGTCGCAATCCCTTCTTAAATCAGGTCAATTCTTTCCAGGAGGTAACACATGAATACATTAATGGACTTAGGGATAGAGTCGCAATCCCTTCTTAAATCAGGTCAATTCTTTCCCATCCTTAATTCTTCCGTTGAGCATATCAATAAGATCAGGTCGCAATCCCTTCTTAAATCAGGTCAATTCTTTCGTTAACTGAAAAGACAGAAACAAACTATATAAATTCTTGTCGCAATCCCTTCTTAAATCAGGTCAATTCTTTCGGCGGCTTAAAAATTTGTAAATATATCGAGTTGTTGAGACACTGTTTTCGCAGACCGCATTTATATTTTTACAAATCATAAAAATTCACCTCCTTTTATATATTAAAAACATCTTTAATATTTGATATTATTAAAAAATTTATTTTCCGCAGACCTCGCAGACCGTAAAATCAGTTTGCGTTATAATATCAACGTGTTATTGTTTTTGTGTAAATAAGACCGTCAGGTCTGCATTTCAAAGAACATAATACTCTTCATCAGGATCAATAAAAACACCCTGCCCAATTATTTCTACAGTATTTTTGCATTTTTCGCAAAGAGGAAAATATTTCACACCATCTTCATACATTTCAATTATTTTTTCAATACGAAATTTCATTTCTTCAAAAGTAGTATTACTTACATCCACTTCAAAAATTGATTTCTGCACACGAATTCCATAATCCTTAATCACCTTTGCAATTTTATTCAAACGCCTGGGCTCGGCAATATCATATATTACAAGCATATTCATTTCAAACCACCATATAATCAAGCTGGGTGATCTTTATGCCTATGCCGGACAGACTCACTTTGTTCATACACCTGGAACAAATCCTGTAAATCCTCACAGCATCGGTTGAAAGATCCAGATTGTTTTTGCAATATTGCCGGATTCTTTTTAGCCCCTCATCATCAATATCGCATTCAAAAACTGATTTTTGTGTGTTGATCCCAAATTCCTTTAAAAATTTGTGCATTCTGACCAGCCGTTTTGGCTCTGTAATGTCATATGTTAAAAATACAATCATTTCAGCAAAACAGGTTGATACACATCAACCTTCCCCTCAACAACCTTACGATATTGATCGGCCTGATAAATAATAGCATCACCATAAGATATCTGCCTGTCTGCAACAGGGTAAAAAAATCTGGTGGTCAGTTTTTTTTCAAATGCATCAATCACCTGACTGAAGGCATCTTTACTGAGTTTGACCGGATATTTTCCTGTCACCTGAGCAGAAGCTGTATCGTTGTCTTCCATTCTTTGCTCCGGCATATCAAAATTTGCAGAATCGGTTTCTCTCATGTTTATCAAACCGATCGGGTCAGAAGAAACATCAGCAGTTTTACTGTTTGTCGGCTGATTTGATGTTTCATCCACTGGAATTTCCACATGAAAATCCTTTTTTTGCAAAATTTTTAAATTAAACAAAGAAAGGGTTAAAGTATCTGCTATAATACTTCTGAACTCTTCCATAAGATCCAGTACAAGTGAGTACCGGCCATAATCAATTGTATGCAGAAAACCAGGATATGGGTCAAGACCGGCAATACGCACGGCCGCATAAACACGGTTCATCAAAAACGTATAAAGAAGAGATAAAACCGAATTTACAGGGTCGGTCGGCGGTCGGCGTACCCTCCTGGTAAAACCTGCATTTTCCACAAAACCGTAACGAAATCCTTCAAAAAAAATTGAGCTTCCACGTCCTTCATATCCTCGCACGCTGTCGATATTATCAGCCGAATTCAGCTTTGAAAACAGATTCTGAATTCTTCCTGCCAGCACCCCGGCAAAAGGCTGTTTTCTGGTTCTTTTTATACGCAAAAGCAAAGTCGCCATATTCGTCAGCTTTCCGGCAACAATGCTGCGCGCCATGCGCACTCCGAAAACTGCGTCTTCCAGCAGCAGATACTGCTTTTTATGAAGGAATACGTTTTTAGCTTCCGGTGGGGCAAGCCTGCCGAGATAACGTCCGTAGCGGGTTAAAAATACAGTATCAATATTATATTGCATAAGCTGGCAAAGCGCACTGTGAGTAATTTCAATATTGCCGAATAAAAGAAGCTGTTTGAGCTTGTAGGTAAAAAGGGTATTATAAATTCCATCTCTTTTTTTTACAACAAGATGGCGGCCTTCTTTTACTATCCTTGCACCCTGTGTTTTGACATATACAATCATAAATTACCTCCGTTTTTTAACAGAAAATAGTTTATGATATGAATTAATTCAATGATTGCAACGTTGCTGTAATTAAATTGGCAAAGAACGTGTTTTGATGTTAATCAGTCCTGATAGAATATTTTATCATCCTGAGTCTTGTTTGCTCGTGTTTATCTGAACTTTTAGATTGCGTTTAAGTATTTCTCCGAATTGACTGACCTTTGATGGAGGAATGATGGTAGTCTTAAATTGTTCTGCTCTTGCCTGAATCGATTGCTTTATTTTTCCATCTTTCAGGATATGCGGAGATGTTGTTACAAAAAAGCTTTCAACCCTAAGCCCAAATTCTTTTTGTAAAGCTCCAACTTTATATAGTGCATCTGCTTTTTTATCTTCGTTCTGATCAAGAGACTTACACTCAATAGAATAAAGAGCATTTACTTTGGTAAACATAATGTCAAATTCATTGTTTCCGCCCTGTCTATTCTTGAGCTGTAAACTAATAACAGCATCATCTATGCCCTGGCCAAGCAATTTTGAGACATTAACAAAACAAAATTCCTCAAGCCAGCCTCCGGTCAAATAATTAATTTCAGATTTATCTATTTTTTTAGAAACAGTTTCTGGGCTTGGCTCTAATTTCGACCAAACACTGAGCTATAATAAAATTTGAAAACCTCTGAAACTCGCTGCGCTCAAACAGCCAGAGGTTTTCAAATTTCACCATAGCTCAGTCCTGACATTTAATGGTCGGCGTTATAACCAAGCCCC
>JAGGWL010000259.1 GCA_021157555.1 Deltaproteobacteria bacterium
TAATTATTTAGAGTTTGTTTTACCAATTGTCCCGGCTTAAGTTGATAGCCCGGAAATGTCAATAAAACTCTGCCAAGAGAAAAAATCTGCCTTGCACAAACCCCGCAGGTTTTTAAATATTCCATCCTAAAAGATGCTCTTGATAATGCAATTAAATCGAATTATTCAGGAACTGATGATGCATTTTTTGTAGAAAATATGGGAAAAAGCGTTAAAATGGTTAAGGGCAGCAACTTAATTATCAAAATAACGACCAAAGAGGATCTTCAATTAGCGCAAGCAATAATTAAAATAATTTTTTAAATATATTCATTTTTGTTCCTTTGTCCCCGTTCCTAATAACAAAAGTAGAGTCTCAGGTATACCCAGGGACCTTTCCAGTAATTTTGAGCTTCAACATCATGCATAAACCTGATATTTACGCCCATTTTATCATTAATAGTATATCCCAGGTTTGCACCAACTTTGATGAAATCGGTTTTGGAATTATGAATATCATGCCCGTCAGATTCAGCATTTTCCAGACTTTTCCACCAGTCAAAGTGAGCGGCCAAATAAAATTTGTCGGTCAGGTTATAAGTAAATATGCTTTCAAATTCAAAAGCATCCGGCTCTTTATAATTATGATCCTGTTCTTCAAGTTTTTGCCAGTAATTAAGACAAATATCAAGGGCATACTTTTTCCAGTACTGACCATATGCTACCTGGTGCTGAAACCACCATGTATGATAACCGACATTGACAGAATCGTTTTTATCCCATGAACCTGTGGGCGTATATATAAACTCCCATAAGGATAGATATGTTCCGGTTTTTTCATTTTCGTAAAGAAAAACAAATGGACCAACAACAATATCTCCCAGCCCTGAAGCACTCTTTTTTTTATTCAATTCAGGTTTGTATTCTATGCTCGCCAGTGGCAAAGCGGCATTAAAGCCCCATGTATGCCCGAATAGTTTATTTTTCATGGTGTAAACCGGCCTGAGAACATAATATATGTAATCAAGATCAAATTCTCCCACCTTATCACCATTTTGATCATAAAAATTATTTCCACACATATAGCCTGCGTAATTAACAAGAATCAGGCTGCCGGGAGGCGATGCCATATTATCGTAAGGGTCGAGCACATCGGCTCCTGCCGTTGATACGAATACTGCAAGGATTATCAAGGCTGCTTGAAAGCAAAAATTTTTTTTCTCCATAATAATTTCGTCCCCGTTTCTTATTTGCAAAATCTGATTTATTCAGGTAAAAAAATAATAATATTTTAAACTGGATAATTAATACTTAATTGATACCTCAATTGATAAAAGAAAGCAAAAAATATGCCGCGGCTGAAACAGGCGCTGTCCGCAAAGACTGGAGAGGACGGACAAGAATTGCCCTTGTTTACCCGAACCAGTACCATGTTGGAATGTCTAATCTGGGGTTTCAGACTGTTTATCGGCTGTTGAACGGCATTGACCGGATTCTTTGCGAAAGAGCATTCCTGCCTGATAACGGTAAAAATAAAAACAGCCGGATTGTAACTATAGAATCTCAAAGGCCGGTCACTGATTTCGATATAATTGCCTTTTCAGTTTCATTTGAAAGCGATTTTCTTAATATTATATCTTTCCTGAATATGGCCGGACTTCCGATACTTGCAAAGGAGAGGATGCCTGGCCATCCCCTGATTATTGCGGGGGGGGTGGCATGTTTTTTAAATCCGGAACCGCTTGCTATGTTTATTGACTTTTTCCTGCTGGGTGAAGCAGAAATTTTGCTTCCAGATTTTTGCCAATATTTTGATAAAATAATTATGAAATCCAGTGAGGGGAAAAAAAACTTCCTGCTTGATATTGCAAAAAACATGACCGGAGCTTATGTGCCGGAATTTTACCGTCCGAGTTATAATAATGACGGAACTCTTAAATTGTTTGAGCCGCTCTGTGGAGTACCTGAGAAGGTAAAAAAAGTTTTTCTTCAGGACATTTCTTCTACCTCTACCTGCAGCGCTGTTTTAACCCCGCACACTTCCTTTAAAAAAACATTTTTAATCGAAACTGGCCGAGGATGCATCCATGGATGTCGCTTTTGCAGTGCCGGATATATATATAGGCCTCCTCGTTACAGGAATTTGACTGTACTGAAAAAATGCATCCGGGATGGTCTTAAACTTACAGATCGGATAGGTTTTGTGGGTGCCGCCATATCCGATCTTCCGCAAATAGGACCTCTTTGCTCTGAATTTAAAAATGAAAATATAAGAATATCGTTCAGTTCACTTAGAGCGGATGCTGTTACCGAAGATTTTTTATCGGTTCTCAAACAAAGTCGGGTAAAAACAGCTACAATAGCGCCAGATGCCGGATCACAGCGGATGCGGGATGTTATCAACAAGGGTATTACGGAAGAAGATATCCTCAAAACTGCTGAAAGGCTGGTGGCGAAAGGAATACCGAATCTCAAACTTTATTTCATGATCGGTCTTCCCTCTGAAACGCTTGAAGATATAGAAGAAATTGTCAAGCTCTGCAAAGAAGTCAAAGATGTATTTCTGAAATCAAGCCGGATCAGGAAGCATATCGGCAAGATAACA
This sequence comes from Deltaproteobacteria bacterium, assembly GCA_021157555.1. Lineage (GTDB taxonomy): Bacteria > Desulfobacterota > Desulfobacteria > Desulfobacterales > BuS5 > BuS5. Next base: position 2,585 of record JAGGWL010000259.1, read on the forward strand.
TTAAGTATCAATCCTTTTGTTCCCAAGCCTGTTACGCCTTTTCAGTGGGCAGCAATGGATAATAAGCACATGATAAAAAAAAAGATTAATATTATTAAATCCGGATTAAAAAAAGTGGCCAACCTTCGTATTCATGCGGAAAGTCCCCGCCGTACATATATTCAGGCCATGATTTCCAGAGGCGACCGCAGGATGGGGGAAGTATTATTAAGAGCTTTAAAAAATAAAGAAAATTGGCCGAAAACCTTGAAAGAAATTTCTTTGAATCCTGATTTTTTTGTTTACAGAGAAAGACCTTTTGAGGAATTGTTTCCCTGGGATTTTATTGAACATGGAGTCAAAAAATCTTTTTTGTGGTATGAGTATAATCAGGCTGAAAAAGAAAAGGTCTCTCCTCCCTGCAGGGTTGGATCTTGCAACCTTTGTGGTGTTTGCCAGGTGAAATGATAAGGAACGGGGATGAAAATGGTTATTTTATAGCAAATATCCAATTTTTAGAAAAAAACTTGAATATTTTTTTTCATCATGATAAACAAATCAATTAAGTTTAAGAAGAGTCTCTTTCTAAAATTTATTTATTTTTCATCAATTTTTTAAATGAAGTGCTTTGAAAATAATCTCAAAGGACTCATAATGAAAGGTATAACCGAGTATGACTTCCAAAAAAGAATTATTGGCGGCTTTTGTCTTGACTTTGATTCTGCTGGTTGTTGGTGTTATAAGCTACGCAGCCTTTCCTGCAAAGCCCCCTGATCAGCCGGTAAGGCTGATGTTTAAGGGCGTTGCCGGTAATGTTTTATTCACCCACAAAATGCATACATCTGAATCCGGTTATGATGTTGCCTGTAGTGACTGCCATCATAATCTTGAAGAAGGTGAAACAGATCCTCAAACCTGCGGTGAATGTCATGAAGCCGTATCGGAAGATGAGGATGTACCGGCAAAGACAGATGCATTTCATTCCCAATGTATCGGCTGCCATCAGGAACAAGAAGCCGGACCTCAAAAATGTGCATCCTGCCATGTTATGTAGTTTTTTTATTTTTATGTTTTTTTTAACTTAATGCGATAGAATCAGTAAAAGGTTGAACTATGATAAAAAAATCATTTATTGGCTTGGCAAAACCGAGGCTTATGTATGAAACCCTTGAGAGTTTGCTGCCGGAACCTCAAAATATAGCAATACCTGAAAAGGTTACGCTTCTTTTGGAAACAGATCCAGCGCTGTTAAGCGGTGGGCAAGGTTCAATCAAAGAGAAAGATAAGGTTAAAACTGGACAAAAACTGACTCTTGCAGAACAAAACGCTGAATATGTAATCGCAACTGTTACTGGCACAATCTCATCCATTACTCCCTTTACCGGTAATTTTGGTAAACAGTATATTGCAATTTCGATTGCAGCCGTTCCGGATGAAGAGATAAATGGCGATTTTGCTAAAGTTGCAGAAAAAAATCTTTTTAATGGAATAAGGGATTTTCTTTTATCATGCCCCGGGGGCATCCCAAGGCCACTCTTTTCAGAGAACAGAGGCAAGGTTAAAACTCTTGTTGTTTGCGGAATCGACAATGACCTGCTGATTACAACCAGTCAACATATGGTCAAAGCGGAGATGAACAGCATCAAGGATGGAATTGATATTCTGAAAAAAGCAACTGCAGCAGAAAAAATTATTTTTGTGGTGCCAAGGCACCTTCAACACGAAGCTTCAGCAGCAGATGCATCCATAAAGATTATTGATCTCCAGTATCCGGCCGCATTACCCCGGATGATTATGAAGGATGTTTTAGGCCAGGTTGTTCCAGCCGGGCGAACTTGTGAAGATCTGGGTGTATTCTTTATTAGTGCCGAGGCTGCAGCTTCCATAGGCACTGCCTTTAAAAATGGCGTGATTCCACTTAACAAGAAAATTACTGTAATAAAAAAGGACGGCACAGCCACAGTTGTATCTGCCAGGATCGGTACCCCTTTAAGTAATATTTTCACTGCCCTGAATATTAATCTAAACGAAAAGGATCGCATCATACTTGGCGGCCCGATGACCGGTTCGGCAGTATATTCGACAGAACATCCGGTTTTGCCGGATACCGATGCCATTATTATTCAGGATTCTTTGGCAATGCCATCTGTTTCCGACTATCCCTGTATTAATTGCGGAGAATGCATACGGATATGTCCTGTTAATGTTCCGATTAATATGCTTGTCAGGCTTCTTGAAGCAGGTTTATATCAGGAAGCTGCGGATGAGTATGACTTGATGGCATGCATTGAATGCGGTCTCTGTGCATATGTTTGTCCTGCAAAAATACCAATTTTTCAGTATATCAGACTGGCCAAATATGAACTTGCTCGCTTGCAAGTTGAAGAGGAGGCATAGATGATGATTAATGCAAAAAAATTTACAGTTTCCCATGCACCATTCTGGCATGACGGAAGCGGGATATCATCTCGAAGTTATAATATAATGATAGCAACCCTGCCTGCAATTATTGCCGGCCTGTTGATGTACGGCATGCCCGCTCTTGCGGTTGTTTGTTTATCCATCTCATCCGCCATGATCTGGGAACTTTTGATGAATCTTGCTACAAAACGCCCTATTTCAATAGGAGACGGCAATGCAGGTGTAATAGGCATTCTTCTTGCCATGCTTTTGCCTGCAGGAACGCCATGGTGGATTGTCATAACGGGGACTTTTTTTGCCGTTGTAATAGGCAAAGAAATTTATGGTGGTATTGGCAGCAATCCTTTTAATCCGGTTGTGGTTGCGATTGCCATTCTGATGGTTTCATGGAAGGATTTTTTTGATTTTGACCAAGCCCTGCTAAACTATGACCTGAATTTTGTAATGGTATACCCTCTGGCGGCGCTAAAACATTTCGGAACATCAGCCATTGGGGGTTTTAGTATTTTTGACCTCCTCTTGGGGAAACAGATGGGCGGCATCGGTTCTACCTTCGGACTTGGTATAATTATCGGAGGAATCTATCTGATTATACGTGGTATTATAAGATGGGAAATTTCCGCCTCATTCCTCGCGGGAATTTTTATTACAGCTCTGCTTTTTAACATTTCTGATCCAGACCGTTTTGCAGGACCTTTTTTTCATATATTAACAGGATACACCCTAATCGGCGCCTTTTTTCTTGCAACTGAAGATTCATCTTCTCCGGTTAATTTTATCCCAATGCTGATTTACGGCGCTGGAGCAGGTGTTATGACGGTACTGATTAGAAATATAGGAATTTATATAGATGGCGTAATTTTTGCGATTCTGGTCATGAATCTTGTTAATCCTTTGTTAGACAAGATAAGACCAAAAGCAATCGGAAAGGTTGGGTAATATGAAAGAAATGATAAGAATGGTTGTAGTCCTTACGGTTTTAAGTGCTTTTTCAGGAGGTCTGCTGGCCGCTGTTCGCAACGGAACCAGGGAAACAATTGAGAATCAGGAGCTGACATTTGTGAAGGGCCCGGCTATAGAAAAAATTTTTGCTGGTGCTTCTAATGATCCGATTGAGGATCGTTTTAAAATAAAAGATGGCGATATTGAAAGGACTTTTTTTGTCGGGGTCTTTGACGGAAAACCTTCTACAGTTGTTTTTGAGGTTTCAGGTAAAGGCTTTGCCGATGCCTTTGGACTTATGGTTGGAATAAATGTAGAAACCGACAAATTATCCTCCATCTGCCTTACAACCAATAAAGAAACTCCCGGCCTGGGCGCAAAGGCCAAGAGTGATCCCTCGTTTGCGGCACAATTTCATGGGGTCTCTACGGAAAAAGAGATAAAAGTCACAAACGATGGAGGGGCGATAAACGCTATCA
>JAGGWL010000061.1 GCA_021157555.1 Deltaproteobacteria bacterium
ACGATGGCATGAAAATTGCCGTGTCCAATTTTTATACAGCTTTACACTATAGCTTTAATTATAAATATATTCAGATTATTAGATGTCATAGCGTCTAATTAATATTGATAAAAGTACGAGGTCTGTAGGATAGATATTTCTGAAGTTTTTCCTCATTTATTCTAAAGTGTTCAAAATCATAAAATAACTTTGAGGGTAATTTTTTGTTTATAATTTTTTGTTTATATTTTTCTATGGATTCAATTTTTTTAGCTGGGTTACCAGCGTATACGCTATTATCCTCACAATCTTTTGTAACCAGAGAACAAGCTCCAATGATAACGTTATCTCCTATATTAACGCCAGCCAAAATTGTTGATCGCGCTCCTATAAAAACATTATTACCGATTTTAATTGTCCCAATGTTTATACATCCGTAGTATTTTCGATCACTTTTTGTTACCCAGTGAGCCCCATCGTGAGTAATAAATTGAACATCGTTTGATAATTGAACATTGTTCCCAATTTTAACTAAATATGGCTCATCTGAAAAATGGGGAACTGTAACAAATTTACAGTTCCTTCCGTACTCAAAACCGCGTTTCTTAAAATAATATAACTTTAGATAAAAAAAAATACAAAATATTTTTTTCTTTATCCCCATGATCTTATATAACATACTGCCTCCTTTAATTGATATCTGAATATTTCATTCCCAAAAGACAATCTTTTCATGACAAATAGATCCTTTCTTAAATTTTTCTCAAAGCTCTGATATCGTCAATAGTAATCAATTTAAAAAAATACATAATCATTAAATATAAAAGTACAAAACCAAATCCTGCCAATAAAAAATGCACATTATTTGCCCGAGCTAAATAGAGAAATCCAAAAATTAAAATATTGACAAAAAGCGGATTTCGCATATTCCTCAATAGATTATATTTATAAGATAACTTTTTTAAATTTATAAGGAGCACAACGCATACAATTAATTCGGTCAATAAAGTAGTAATACATGCTCCTATAAAATTTAGATAGTATATCATTGGTATATTCAACACGATGTTAAAAACTACTGATGTTCCAAAGATCAAGGCATAGGTTCTTTCTCCTTTAGCTGCATAAAATGCACAGCGAACAACCACGGATAAGAAAAAAACGGGCACACTCCATATAATCAGTTGAAGTGCCGGAACAGCAGGGACATAAGAAGTGCCATATAAGAAACCAATAATATCTTCAGCATATATACTAAAAAACAGCGCTATTGGGAGGGACATATAAAACATCAGCTCAATACTGAAGTTTAATAAATGGTTTGCATAAGAAATGTTGTTCAGATAATGAATTGTGAGTAATGGTAACAAACTACCTGTTACCGAGCTTGGAAATAACTGCGAACCTTCAAATACCTGATAGGCAATATTATAAAAGCCCACATCCTTATCTGTACGCATTAATGAAATCATAATAGAGTCACAGTAATTGTATATCATGAATAATATCATCATCGTAGCAAAAGGCCAGGCTGTCTGAACAGTACTTTTCACAACTTTGGCGTTTAATACAATTTTTAGTACCACAGTTCTTGAGGTAATAATGATAGATATTATAAAATCAATCATTCGCACCAAAAGAAATCCTGTCGCGATTGTAAACAAACACCAGGAATTTATATAAGCTAAAATTGCAACACTGAAAATTAACAACCGTTCATTGACAACAATTAACGAATCTTTATGGAAATGATCCATCCCACGTAATACACCGCGAAATGACTCCTTAAATGCATGAAATAACATTGCCACAGAAACTATCAATATAATATTTTTATCTGCACTTGGTTTCGGAAGTATTATGCAAATGGGCAAAAAGATTAATGTTGCTATCAGCATTAAACACAATTGGGAACCAATCACTGCATGAAACTTGTATTCACCTTTTTGTTTCTTACACAAAGGTAGTTCTCTACTCAAATAAGAAAAAAAACCAAACCGAACAAATAAGGCATAAATAGTTCCAAATGATAGTGCAAAGACAAACACACCATATTTTTCAGGCCCTAGTGTCCTAGCCACGAGAATTGCAAAGATATATAAAAACACCGAACTGCACTCAGATATGGTGCTAAAGAGAGTATTTATTATAAAATCATATCTCTTTTTTTCATCATTTTTATATTTGTAATTCAATGTCTGTAGTTCTTTTAATCCTTTTAAGAAACTTATACAAAATAATATCGAAAAAAGAAGACCTTTTTTTGCCGGGAAGCCTGAATATAAAATCACTTGATATTCTGCAAATATAAAATGGATTCTGAGCTGAATAATTTGTCTTTTTCCCGGGGATAATCCCCCAAACACATGATTGGTACCCCGCTTCCTTTGCCATCTTTATTGCAATATCGCTTCCATTTTCCCATGGGAAGCACATACTTGTGACTTTCTTGCCGGAAAGTCTCTTTTCAATAGTTTTACGTGTCATTAATAGATCAGTTTTTAGATAATAGATCATCTCTTCTTCAGTTTCGAAGCAACCACGTTCTCCATATGATTTTCGAAATTTATTAGCCTCTGAAATTAATTTTTTTTTCCAATTCCTATTATCAAAAAATCGTTCTCTCCCATTATTATAAACATATCTAACACAATGCTCTCGCAGTCTTTCATCATCATAGTATTGATATTTTCCGCTCATTCTCGTATCTGTTTTGTAAATTGGTGTGCCTAAAGGATATTGCCTGTCATATCTTTTCTTTACTCCTTCTGACACTACAGGCACATCAAAATTATGGAAATTCCATACACCTACTGGATTTATAAAATCAACGATCTCCGGCGAAATAAAAATCAATTCGTGATAAAATGTATGGCCCTGAAAATCTATCACGCCCGATTCATGCATTTCAGCAATCTCTTCCCAACTTGCAAATGGATAACTTGTACGATCTACTTCAATATATTGCAGACCTGAAGCGTTTCCATTCCATTGAGGTCTTTTTTCATTAATATTGATGATGAAATAAGGAGATAGATAAGCTACACCTGTTAGTCCATATTTTTTTAAAATCGGATACACTACTGTCCATAAGCTTGCCCTGCAATCATCGAATGTTAACATGATACAGTTTGGCGGTATTGGCTTATCTGAAAAGAGATATCTATGGAATTCATCCGTGGTAATGACATTATATTTATTTTCAACCAGATAGCGTATCTGTTTTTCAAATATATCAGGAATTGGTGTATGGAATGAAAATATAACTATTTCATTTTCAATCTTGGTGTTATTTTTAAATACAAAATCCGGAAGTTCACGTGTGAAAAGGGCCTTTAATTCCGGATATGCAAACTTGATATTGGACTTAATTTTATCTAAAATCATATTTTAATAATCCAGTAACACCCTATAAACCTTGCATTTTTCGACAACTCGCTAAATTTTCTGATTTCAACAATAATAAACTTTTTCGTACGCGGCAAGGGTCTCAGTTGCACACTTTCCCCAGGAAAATTTTTTGGATTGTTCCAACCCTTTTTTAATCAGTCTCTGGCATAATTCTTCTGAACGTAAAATTTTTAAGAGTGAGACAGCAATCCCTTCAACATCCTTACTTTTCTGAATAATAGCCGCATCCCCAACCACTTCCGGTAATGCACCAGCATCTGAAACTATAGTAGGCACCCCACAAGCCATAGCCTCTATACAAGGCTTGCCAAAGGATTCATAAAGTGAAGGGAAAATAAAAGCATCTGCCATTGAATATATCTGGGGCAGGTCATCAAACACCTGGCCTACCCACAAAATATCTTTATCCAGTCTTAACGCCTTAACTTGTTTCTCTAATTTAATCCGGTATCTACTACCATAAGCACTGCTTTCTCCCCCGACAATTACTAATTTATGTGGCAACTTACCGCGCTTTTTTGCAAAGCCAAAAGCCGATATAACAGTTTCAATATTTTTGAAAGGATATATAGTGCCAACAAAAAGGATATATCTATCAGGCAGGCTATACTTGGCCTTTGCATTTTTCAAGATTTTATGATCAGAAATTTTAGTAAATCTTATATCCGGTGCTTGATGAATTACTTTCACTTTGTTTGAACTAATCCGGTGTGTCTCGAGGAATAACTTCTTGTCTGCTTCGGAATTAGTAATGATAAGGTTAGAGCTTTTAATCCCCAAGGTATAGTATGTTCGCCAAAAAAAAAGCTCGCTTTTTTTAAATAATCTAGGATATAACCACCAGCTTGCTGTGCGTAGTGAAAAAATAATTTTTGCACAAGTATCACGTAAGGTAAAATGTTTAAATCCATGATACACGTTGATATTATTATTTCGCAGTATTTTTGGTAATACCCAGTTATTCCATAATAAGATTTTAAGAGGGTCCATTACAGACACTACAATTATTTTCATATTTTTTATTATAAAAATATTTTTTTCAAATTGGTATTGATCAAGCAGCACAATAAACTCATGTTCAGTATTGATCTCGGAAAATTGTTTTAACATTGAGTAACTATAAGTTAAAACACCACCAAAATGATTCCCCCTCACATCAAGACATATTCGCATCAATTACACCTCCTGTTGTTCCTGGTATATCTGATAATACTTTTGGGCTACTTTTCTCCAACTATAATATTCTAAAACCCTTTTCCTGTTAGCTTCTCCCATACAAACTCTCATCTTTTGCCCCTGTTTCATTTTAACAACAGCATCTTTTATCTCTGCGATATTTCCCGGCTCAACCAATATGCCGTTTTCTTCTTTTACCAAATCAGGAACCCCGCCGGTTCTTCCCCCGATAACCGGCAGGCCACAAGCCATAGCTTCAGCAAATACCAGACCGAAAGATTCCGCCAATGACGGAAGTATGAACACATCCGCCTTGTTATACAGTTTGAATAATTGCTCCCGCGGGCAGTAGCCATAGAATGTAACAACATTATCGAGTTTCAGTTCACTACATATTTTCTTCAAGGAATTCTCATAGCTTCCGGTTCCTACGATAAGAAGCTCGACATCTTTGTCATTTAATTCAGCCAATGCTTCTAAGATATGATCAATGCCTTTACGGTTTATTAACCTTGAAACAGTTATCAACCGGAGTTGCCTTGCCGAATGTTTTTTACAAGGGCCTGGTTTAAAAGATGGTTTAAAAAGATCTGTTTCAACACCATTTGGAATAACTTCAAAGGATTGTTTGGGAGCGGTTCTCAAAGCCGTTGTCTTAAGTCCCCTGCTTAAGGCGACAACCTTTTTGGCTTTTTTCCATATATATTTGTTAACAGGCTTTAAAATAAGGTTAAACAGATGCACTTTTTTGTTGTAAATATCATAATACGGCACATCCGAACCTCTTAATGAAACAATATAGGGCGTATTTTTGAATGCCCATGGAAGCAATGATAATAAACCGGTTGGAAGGCTGAAAAAAAAATGGAGTATATCGAACTTTTGAGTTCTGTTCAATTTCCACAGCTTAATAGCCGCAAAAAAAATATATGTATAAGCTCCTTTGAATCCGCAATCATGAATGCTGTTTCTCCAGCTAAATACCCGGTATATTTTTACCCCATTTTTCACTTCAAAGGGAGGTTGTTCCCCGTACCTTGAACTTAGCACAGTAACATCATGTCCGGTCAAAGCCAGGTTTTTTGATATATTATCAGTGGCATTGCCGGCGCCACCGCCCATAGGAGGAAATTCATAGTTTAACATCAAAATTTTCATCAGCTAATTTATTATTTCCCTTAAGTGTATTGTTTGTAAAAGAAAAAACAGTTTTCTAAAATTTTATTCATCAGTAATTAATCCATGCTGTTTTAAAATATTTTCCCGCACCGCTGTTATCAGTGCAATCATTACATATAATATCTTAAAATAGATCCTGTTTGAAAAAAAGGCACATACCCAGAAACCCGCAAGTGTAATAATCAAATATTTATATATAATAACTGATTGGATGGTCATATTATCACGATTTAATTTAAAAAATTTCCAAGCTTCCCATAGCGGAAAGATTGTGCACATTACAAAAAAAATACCGCCAGGAATGCCGGTTTCAGCAAAAACCTGCACCAGGGTGTTATGAAACATCAATCCTCGAATTCCGCCGTAATTTTTCGCTTCATAGCGTCCTTCATTAGGTCCTACCCCAAGAAACGGATGCGCCTTGACCATACGCAGCCCTGCCTTCCATTGAAGGATACGATTTTCCGATGAATCATCGCCTGAAAGATGCCCAGGCATCAAATCGCCTCTTGTAAGAACTGTGGCGATCCCAAAAGTAACAACTGAAAATATCAACAGGGTTAAAATAGACAATCGGATAAAACGTGATGTTTTTTTCATAAATAAAATACTTAAGCAG
>JAGGWL010000115.1 GCA_021157555.1 Deltaproteobacteria bacterium
CCGCTATAATCGAAAATTATGCTTTCTATCTGCATATCGGAGGTTGAAAATTTTTTTGCCGATTGTATCATTTTTTTCCCCACGTAAGCGACTATTTCCGGATATTCCGGATAAATAAAGTCAAAAGAATGACGGGCAGTATTGGCTGAGCGCACCTTTTTGGCCAGAATCTGCCCCTTATCCTGTTCCTGAATAATTTCAAGACACCATTCAGCAAGCTTTTCCAGTGTTAATTCCGCTTTTGAAGCGTGCGTATGGGGAATGCCTTGTGCCTGTTTTATTGCTTTGGCAAAAAAGACTGCCAAAATGGCTTTTTTTATTTTTTTTTCTGAAGCTGCTTTAATGGCCATTTGGAAAAAATCGCCTATTTGTATAAAAGCCTCTTCAGCAAGATCCGGCATAAATGCCTGGGCAAATTTTTCACTCCGCCTGCCGGTAGTCAGAATAACTGTATCTGAGCCGACTGCATCCGCTACGGAAATTGATGATTTTATTGTTGCGATATAGGCATCATGGGACAATGGCCTTACTATGCCGGTAGTACCTAAAATGGAAATACCACCAAGGATTCCGAGCCTGGCGTTTAATGTTTTTTTGGCAAGCTCTTCTCCTTTGGGCACAAAAATACTTACATTAAGGTCATTTTTTATTTTATGTCTGGTCAGCATATCTTTTGACGCTTCTGTTATCATCTTTAAAGGCCCTGGATTTATGGCATGCTCTCCGGGCGGTATTTCAAGCCCAGGCTTGGTAATTTTTCCCACTCCTCTGCCGCCTGTAATATGAATCAGACCATCTTTTTTTTCTTTATCAATAGATACTATTGCTCCGATTTTAGCTTTGTGCGTTATGTCCGGATCGTCGCCTGCATCTTTGATTACTATGCATTTCGCAGTATTTGATTTTTTTAAAACGCAGCTTTCTATTTTTATGTTGATATAATCATCTGTAAGGAGTCTTATTTTCACACTTGATGGGACTTTTTTTTCAAGTATCAATGTAAGGGCGCCTTTGGCTGCAGCGGCAGCGGCTGTTCCGGTTGTAAAGCCTGATTTAAGCCTCTTTTTTTTTGATTTTCGTTGTTCAGTTTTCATCCATTCTTTTTTGTGCCTTTTGCAAGAATAAGAGTCCAGTATTCCGGTGGTCTTTTTTCCAGCGTTTTTATATCTTTAATAACCTCTTCGTTGTGTAATCCGCAGCTTGTTATTGCAACGCTCTTTTCCATCATTCCTGTTTCATCCAGAGCAGAAACTATATCTTTAACTTTTTTATAAGCTTTTAATATAACAACATTTTCGGCTTTGCCTGCGAACTGTCTCAGGCGGTCGCCGCCGTTGGCACCTGAAAGCAAAAGAAGAGATTCTTCGCCTTCCACGAGTGGTCTGTTCAAGCGTGAAGCGGCAGCCTGGAAAGATGTTATACCTGGTATGCTGACTATATTCAATAGGGGAGCAAGTTTTTGAATAGATTGGAGGATATAGCCATATGTTGCATATACCATTGAATCTCCGAGTGTTACAAAAGCAACATCCTGCCCCTGTTCCAGCAGGGTGATTATTTTACGTGCATGCTCATCCCAGACTTTTTGGGCTACACTTTTATCTTTGGTCATGGGAAATGGGAGCATTTCGACTTTTGCTGTATCAGGTATATGTGTTTTTGCAATATTAACTGCCTGGCTATGCTGGTTTTTACTGGAAGAAGCCGCAAAAATCATATCTACTTTTTTTAAAATTTTTACGGCTTTTAATGTGATCATCTCAGGATCGCCCGGACCGACTCCTATGCCGTATAATGTTCCTGTTTTGTTATTCATATTGTTATTAATGTTCTCCTTTTGCGATATTAGCGAAGGCGTTAATTACGCTTGCTGCTATGTTTGACCCGCCTTTGCGGCCGATATTTGTAATATAAGGATAATCTGTTTTTATAAGCGCAGCTTTTGATTCGGCTGCATTTACAAATCCTACAGGCAGGCCGATAATAAGCGCCGGCGCAGCCTTTCCTGTTTCAACAAGTTCTATAAGATGCAACAGCGCAGTCGGAGCATTTCCTATAACATATATGCCGCCTTCCATATCTAAAACTGCTGCATCGACTGCCGCATGTGCCCTGGTTGTTTTTTTTTCAGCAGCCTTTTTTCCAATTTCAGTATCGCTGATAAGGCATTTTATTTTTACATTAAAGCCTTCCAGCTTTTTTTTGCTGATACCGGACATGGCCATTTTTGTATCTGTTATGATTGTTTTGCCATGTTGCATGGCGTTTATGGCGGCTTCAATGGCCAGAGGGTGAAAGCGGACTGTTTTCATATAGTCAAAGTCGGCTGAAGTATGAATCATTCTGCGTACTATGGGCCATTCTTTTTGCGAAAAATTATGTTCGCCCGCTTCCTTATCAATTATTTTAAAGCTTAATGTTTCAATATCAGATGGTTTCATTTTTTTATCCCTGTTCCTTATAAGCCCGGCAAGCATCCACAAATGTTTCGGCAGTATCAGGACAGGAACCAAAATGCAGATGGCAATAACTTCCAAGAGTATTATTTATCCTGTAACCTTTTAATTTTTTTTTCTGCCCGCTTCTGTCTGCAGCTTTATAAATATTATCTATTTTTATTTCCATTAAAAGGTCATCCGTTTCGGAGTAATGAAATTCATGTCCTTTTATTTTTTCTCCTGCCCTGCCGATAATAGTATCCTCTGATAATGAAATCTCACGATATCCCAGGGCTTTTAATTTTGTAAACATTCTTGTAGTAAATGGAAGACATCCTGACATGGGGTATTCCCTGCCATCGTAAGTATAAAGTTTGCTGCAAAGATACATAAATCCGCCGCATTCTCCGTAAATCGGCATGCCATTAATACTTTTTCCCCTTACTTGTGCGGCAAGTTCCATATTTTTTGATAACTTTTCTGCAAATAATTCAGGATAACCTCCTCCAAAGTAGAGGCCGTTCAGATTTTCAGGCAGGCGCTTATCCTTAATGGGAGAAAAGGGAACCAGGTTAGCTCCATTTTTCTGCAGCATATCAAGGTTATCTTGATAATAAAAACAAAAAGCATTGTCTCTGGCAACTCCGATGTTAACGTATTTTTTGGATATGTTCAGATGCTTTTGATCAAATCCCGAGTCTGTCGGTATGTTAGGCAGAATATTGAGCAGATATTGAATGTCTATACTTTTTTCAATTAAATCAGCCAGTTTTTCTTTGTTTTTCTCTGACAGTGGATGATCATTATCAGTAACAAGACCAAGATGTCTTTCAGGTATAGTTATATCTTTATCCCGAAGAATGCCGCCCAAACATGGCATATCAACATTATTTTCCAAAGCTTCACGCAAATATTCAAAATGCCGTTCGCTTCCAATATTATTAAAGATAACCCCCGCAAATGAAAGCTTTTTATCAAATCTTTCAAAACCCTGCACCAGAGCTGCGGCGCTTCTGGCCATGCTTTTGGCGTTAACAACCAGGATTACAGGGAGATCCGTCCACTTGGCCATTTGAGCGGTAGATCCGGCTTCGGTTTTACCGTCATAACCGTCAAAGAGTCCCATGACTCCTTCGACAATTGCCAGGTCTGCATTTGCGCAATGTTTTCTAAAGCATGCAAGGTTATATTCTTTGGGCAGCATCCATCCGTCCAGATTTCTGCTGATTTTACCGGTGATTCTGCTGTGGTGCCCAGGATCTATAAAATCAGGCCCTACCTTAAAAGGAGCCACACTTAATCCCTGTCTGGAAAAGGCTGCCATAAGCGCTAATGTTACGGTTGTTTTTCCACAGCCGCTGCTTGTTCCCGCTATTATAACTCCTTTAATGGTAACCTCCGGTTTTTATTGCGGTTTCACAATTTTTATTAAAATAATCGGGATAGAGTATTCTGCCTATTTCGTAAACTCCGTTAAGAAGTCTTGATGTTGGCCTGCAAACTATCATTTCATCAATAAGATAGATTTCTCCAGTTTGAACTGCTTTTATCAGGGAGAATCCTGGTTCATTTTTAATCAGGGATACTGACGGTCTGTTCATTGTTCCGTATTGCGCCAGGAACACATCAATTTCTGATGCATGGGATAGTATTTTTTCTTTGCCATATGCGGCAATATTGGTATTTCTTACCTGTGTTGCATCTTTTGCTATATTGATGCCGCCTGCTGTTTCAAGCGTAAATACAGCCATCGAATTTAAAGAAAAAGTTTTCATCCTTTTGTGTATGGCTTCGAAATAGACCCTTTTTTTATTTTTTATCTGTTTTGTTATTGCCTTAAATAAAGAGACGCTTTGCTTGAAATGTGCGGTTACTTTTGAGGCATTTTCTTTTTTTTCGGTTAAAATGCCTAAAATTTTCCAGTACAGGAACATTTCATCAATGGTGGCCGGCTGGATGGAGCAGACTGTAATTCCGTTTTGTTCCAGCCTTTGCATTAATTGAGGATATCCGCGGTCAATCATTGGCCTTACAAGCACCAGGTCAGGCGTTGCCGCCAAAAATTTTTCCGGGCCATCATGATAGGAGAAAACCGGCTTTAATAATGCCTTTTCAGGATAAGCTGCATTTCTTTCAACTCCGATGATTTCTTTATCAAGGCCAAGAGCAAAGAGATTCTCGGTATGCGCACCATAAAGTGATATAATTCGTTTAAAAGGTTTGCTGACAACAATTCTTCTACCGGACTGATCTATTATGGACTGATCTATTATTAAACCATTATTCTCAAGAGAAAAAGAAGACGCATAAACTATGCCGTAAGTATTCAGCAAAATTCCTGAAAGCAGCAATAAAATATGCAAAACAGTTGACATCTTACCTCTTGAAGACCACTTGCTTTGAATTTGAATAAGAATCCTGGTAAACTTTGGCATCAACGTTAAAAACTGATTTGATTGTGTTTGCATTTAAAACCTCGTTGGTTTTGCCATAAGCTGCAATACGTCCGTTTTTGATAAAGATCAGGTATTCACAAAAAATTGCTGCAAGATTAATATCCTGCAACACTGTTATTACGGTTTTGCCGTTTTTTTCAACACCCCGTGCGGCCAAGTTTAGCATTCTAATGGAATGATTGATATCAAAGTTTGAGGTAGCTTCATCCAGAATCAGCACATCGGTATCCTGAGCCAGGGCTCTGGCAAAAACAACCCTTTGCCTTTCGCCTCCGCTCAATTCGGTAATAAATCTGTTTTTAAACTGATATGTTTCTGTTTTTTGCATTACATCGTCAATTATTTCCATATCTTGCTGAGCAGGTACTGAAAATTTCGGGATATGGGGATATCTTCCCATCAATACTATTTCCCGGGCAGTAAATGAAAAATTAATGTAAAAATTTTGTGGAACCAGAGCTATTAATCTTGATAATGCTTTTTTTGAGTATTTTGCCAGATCTTTCCCCATAAAAAAAACAGAGCCTGCTGCCGGCTTAGTATGGCTTGACAAAAGATCCAGAAAAGTCGATTTTCCGCAGCCGTTAGGACCTATGATTCCATAAAACCGGCCTGGCTCAATATGGAGTGAAACATTATCAATTACCTTGTTATCTCCGTATGAAAACGACATTTTTTTTATCTGAAAACCCATTTCAGATTCCGGTACCTGACATTTGTCGTTTTTTGAAGATATAGCAGAAAAAAGGACCTCCTATCAAAGCAGTGAGAACTCCTATGGGAATCTCTGATGGTAAAACTGCCCTTGTAAGCGTATCCGCACATAAAAGCAAAATAGCACCAACCATCATGGAAACAGGGATAAGCTTACGGTTGTCAGGCCCGGTCACAGCTCGTGTCATGTGCGGAACCAGCAGGCCAACAAAGCCGATAATACCGGAAACAGAAACGCAAACTGCCGCAATAAGAGAGGCTGTTACAAGAAGCGCCAGTGTCACCTTTTTTGTGTCAACGCCCAGCGAGGAAGCTGTTCTGTTACCCAGGGCCATCAGGTTGAGATCTCTCGCAAAAAAAAAGGATATTAAAAAACCTGCGCATACAAACAGCAGGGTTAGTTGAACATCCGGCCATCCGCTTGATGCAAAGCTTCCCATTAGCCAGAAAATTATAATAGAAACCTGCTCATCTGCCAGATATTTTAAAAAACTGATTCCGGCGGACAATATGGCAGCAACAATAATGCCGGAAAGGATCAGATTGTTGGAAGAGAGTCCCAGTCTTGTTGCGGAGCTGTTTGAAGATGCAAGAAAAATAACAAAAAAAAGTGTCGCAATGGCTCCTGTAAATGCAAAAACCGGCACGGAACAGGATGAATTGACCGTAAACGCAAAAAGGTTTATGTTGAACAAGATAGCAATAGAGGCACCAAAAGCAGCTCCTGCGGATACTCCCAGAGTATATGGGTCTGCCAAAGGATTTAATAATATTCCCTGGAATACTGCCCCTGATATGGATAACCCGGCGCCGACAATGGCAGCGGTTAAAATTCTCGGCAAACGTACATCAAAAACTATTACCGAAAAAATTTTGTTCATTCCTTCAAGTAAATCCTTGTTCCCTGTACATTTTGAAGCAATAATTTTAAAAACATCTGCAAAATTTATGTTAATATAACCTGAGCCGGAGGATATAATAATGGCTACAAACAAAAAAATCCCAAGTAAAATTAGATGTACGCCGGTTGAATTTGTGATTGTTTTACTTAATATGTTTAAAGACATTTGTGAATAAAGGCTGAATTAAAATGCAAAAAACCGGCAACAGCACAGTCTCCCGGTTCTTGTTGTAATGCTTACAATGTTCCAGATATCGACAAGGTCCCTATTGTTTCTGGTATGAATTGCCATTTAATATACTTTTTTTATCTTTTTTACAAGCAGCATCTTTTTTATATGGTCAACTGTTGGGCTTCTTCCACCGTAGAATGCATTGGCCGGATGGGAAGAAATGAGTCCCATCACAACCATTGCATCTTTCTGTTTCCTCTTATTGGGAATATTCTAAATATAAATTTCGCAAGGATAGAAGTGAAAAATCTGAGTGAGCCCTATATGTCATACCTGAAAATTTACCCGTACAATTTGAGCTCTCGTCCTGTCAATTGAAGATCTCCTATCTTGCTGAATTTGGCCAGTTTGCAGATAATTCTTTGCATACCTTTAATCGTCAGGGACCACCATGCATCGCTTATATCAAAGTGGCCGGATGTTGCTGATATAAATTCAACCCTGTCTGCTTCAATATTCAGATTGCTGACGGCAGCTTTATGATCAACAGCATCATTCGGTAAATCATTACTGGCGATATATACTATTACTCCTGTTTTCATTAAGTCTCACCTCCTTTCATGATTTTTCAGGTGGTCCCGCGTTAAAAGGCCGTGACGGGCACTACATAGTCTCTTTAAATAAAAAAAGCCCTTCAAACTATTATTCAGTTTGAAGGGCTTTACCCGTTTTATAAGCCCATTTATTCTGTTTCACCGCAGAATAAACGATATAGTACCTGAACTAAAGTTGAAAATTTTCGTTCAGATTCTATCTATTCAATCAAGGCAGGTATTCTGGCTTTCGGATCATTCTAATAACTGCGCCTTCCCATCCAAAGATAGTGGCATATGCAGTTTTCGTCCCCGATTACAGCGGCGGGACCACTCTCGCATTTCACGAGATTCCCTATTAAGCTTTTTATAAGGAACGTGGAAGTTATTTTATCCTCGTTCCTAAAAGCACCTTGATTTAACTTTATGTTTGATTTATGGTTTTGTCAAGCCTATTTCATGCATACTTTCTTCATAAGACTTTTTTTCAAAAGAAGGGCTTGGC
Source organism: Deltaproteobacteria bacterium (assembly GCA_021157555.1). GTDB lineage: Bacteria > Desulfobacterota > Desulfobacteria > Desulfobacterales > BuS5 > BuS5. The sequence goes on from JAGGWL010000115.1 coordinate 7,780, forward strand.
TCTAATTTCGACCAAACACTGAGCTATAATAAAATTTGAAAACCTCTGAAACTCGCTGCGCTCAAACAGCCAGAGGTTTTCAAATTTCACCATAGCTCAGTCCTGACATCTAATGGTC
>JAGGWL010000354.1 GCA_021157555.1 Deltaproteobacteria bacterium
TTGATCCTGAGAACACGGATGCGCAATTAAAGCTTGCTACGTTATTGATGCTTGGGAAACAATTAAAAGCGTCGAGAGAAAAGGTAGATGCTGTTATTGCCAGAGAACCGAATAATATTGATGCCCTCTTTCTACTGGCAGGTTTGCTTGAGCTTGAAAAAAACAGCAAAGAGTCCGAATCTGTTTTAAGGAAGATAATAAGCATAGACAGAAATCAGGTCAGAGCCTTTATGAGCCTGAGCAATGTGCTGGCAGGTAAAGGAAAACTGGCAGCGGCAGAAGAGGCTTTGAAACAGGCGATAAAAATTGACAAAACTGCCGTAAAGCCTCACCTTGCGTTATTTCGCTTTTATTTAAGAAAAAAAGAGAATTCCCTTGCTGAAGCTGAACTTAAAAAAACTATCAAAATGAATCCTGATAATTCGAATCTCCACATTATACTTGCTAATTTCTATTTCAGACAGAAAAAAAATGACAAGGCTGAATCGGAAATACTTAACGCAATTAAAGTTGATCCTGAAAACATTACACCATTAATGGCTTCAGCATCATTTTATTCTGTTTCAGGTAATAAAGATAAAGCTTTGGCCATGTACAGCAAAGCTCATGAACTAGAACCTGAAAACATAAGAATAATGGACACTATTGCCAGATTTCATTTTAAAAACAGACAAATAGATGCTGCAGAAAAACAGATTAAAGAGATCCTGGATAAAAGGCCAAAATATTTTTCTACCAGAATGCTTAAAGGTGAACTCCTGTTATTCAAAAAAGATTTCATAGGAGCCATCACTTTGTTTGATCAGCTCATCAACGAAGAACCTAAAGCTGCGATAGCATATTATTTTAAGGCATTAGCACATATAAGTAAAAAAGAACCCAATACAGCAAAATCAGATTTGGTCAAGACTATTGAACTTCAGCCCGGCAATTTAAAAGCAAAAATACTGCTTGCTGAAATATACCTTCGCGAAGGCTCAATAGCTCCGGCCAGGAAAGAGGTAAAAGATATACTCGATGTTTTACCAGACGATTACAGAGCTAAACTACTTTTAGCCAATATTTTTATGGCAGATCAAAAGTTTCAGGATGCAAAAACAATTTATAAAGCATTGATAAAGGCAGTCCCTGAAAATCCTGCGGCTTATTTCAGGCTTGGTCTTATTAATCGTATGGAGAAGGATTACGATAAAGCCATGGTAAATTTTGAAAAGGCATTGTCAATAAATCCTAAACTTATGGATGCTTTTTCCAATATAATTTTACTGTATGCTTCAAAAAAAGAATATTATACAGGTATAAAAAAATGTGACAAGCAGATTAAAAAAGTGGGAGATTTACCGGCTGTACGTGCAATTATTTATAATCTAAAAGGAAATCTTTTTCTTGCCAAAAAAGATAATAACAGGGCAGAAGCTGCTTTTAAAAAAGCAATACGGGAGAATCCTGAGCTGATCAGGCCATATTATTCGCTTGCAAAAATATATCTTGCTACAAAAAATAGTGATCAAGCTATTAAGCAGCTTGAGACTCTGTTGACCCAGGATCCTTCCCAGGCCGGCCCGCATATGCTCCTGGGAATTATTTACGATATGCAAAAAAAGTTTGATGCATCAGAAAAACATTACCGTTCAGCTTTAAAAATTAACCCGAATTTTGTCCCTGCCGCCAACAACCTTGCATATCTGCTTACTGAGCAGAATAAGGATCTTAATGAGGCCCTTAAATTTGCTCAGATGGCTAAAGAAAAACTCCCTGATGATGCGGGTGTAATGGATACACTTGGCTGGGTTTATTACAAGAAAGGATTATATGACAGTGCAATAAGCGAGTTTAGCGATAGTCTTAAAAAAATTCCCGGAAATGCAACCATACATTATCATCTTGGGCTGGCCTATAATAAAAAAGGTAAAAAAGATTTTGCCAAAAGGGAAATCAAAAAAGCGCTTAGTATAAATAAAAATTTTCAGGAGGCAGAGCAGGCGCGAAAAATATTGTCTGAGCTATAAAAAATAATGAAATATTTTTCACTTAAAATACTGATACTCTGCATAATTTTACCACCTGTATTTTATGTTTTGACGATACAGTTTATGGAAAATCAATTCCAGATGCGATATTTATCTGAAATAAAAGATATTTATATCGGTGATACCAAACCTTTGTTTGATGGACGAATCAGTCTTAAAGAATCTATTAAAAAAAATATCGACCAATACCTGCTTAAACAGATCCTGCCGCACTGGGGCGCCAATCTGGAAGTGGTTGTTACCACAAAATATGGAATAATTTTATACCCTTCTTTTTTTGAAGAAAAGGATAATTCCATGCTGACACATGACTCAATGCGTCTTGCTACTGAAAACTATAATTATTTAAATGAGGGTATGAAGCTCAATGTTGACCTGGAAATCCGATATAACACATTAATTTCCAATATAATTCTTATATTTTATATTTTATTATCTATTCTGATATTTTATCATTATTATACAAAAGGAATAAAAAAGATAAAGGATAAGGAATTAAGAAAAAATTACGAAATAGGAAATCTTATACAAGTTCAAGAAAAATATACATCCAGGATAGAGAGAATAAGTGGAGAAAGACAAAAATTATCAAAAGAATTAAAATGTATAAAAAAGGAACTTGATAAGGAAAAGATAAAGGCAGACAGAACAGAAAATGATATGATAGAAGAAATCATGACTCTTGAAAAAACAATAAAAAAGAGTCTTAAGCAACAAAACAAACAAAAAGACGAAATAGAATTATTAAGAAAGAATATTGATCAATTTGAGCATAATAAACACAAAAGCAAAGCAACAAAGATCACAATCAAACGATTCAATACATTATATAAAAATATTAAAATTAACAACAAAGCCATAGATGGATTTATTCGTTTACCGGATGATATCAAGATAAAAAGCGAGGAAATTATTCATCAGTTAAACGAGGATGCCTCAGTTGTATCTATCAAAAGAAAAGTGTTTGCAAAAAAAAATACACAAACAGCTTTTGAGGTAATTTTTGCATACAGCGGACGCCTTTATTTTTCCAAAACCAAAGATAACAAGATTGAAGTGCTGACAATAGGCACAAAGAATACGCAGAATAAGGATTTACAGTTCCTGAATAATTTGTAGAAAGTTATTTCGTCCCCGTTCATAGGGAACGAGGACGCAGATGTTTTTATTTTTTTTTTCTGTCTACTCTGTGTTCTATGCGGTGAATCTTCCATGTTTCGTTGTGGATTTTTAGGATAAAACTATGTATCTTGCCCATTACAATTTAAAAGAAAAACCTTTTCAAATAAGTACAGATCCCAAATTTCTATGGCTTGGAGAGAAACACAAGGAAGCCCTGTCAATATTAAAATATGGTATCCTTGATAACCGTGGGTTCCTTCTTCTGACAGGTGATATTGGTACTGGTAAAACAACCCTGATCAATAGCCTGATGAACAGTTTATCAAAAAATACAATAGTAGCTTTTTTGCCTGATCCAGCTTTGGAACAGCTTGATTTTTTTAATTTTGTTGCCAATGCTTTTAAAATAACAACAAAATTTAAAACCAAAGGTGAATTTCTTATCCAGTTTGGCATTTTTCTAAATCAAGCTTATACGAATAACAATAGAGTTGTATTGATTATTGATGAAGCACAGCGTGTTACCTCTACAATGTTAGAAGAGATTCGACTTCTTTCCAATATAGAAAAGCAGCATACTAAATTGATCAATATTTTTTTTGTAGGCCAAAATGAATTTAATGAGCTTTTACTAAACCCTGCTAACAGGGCTTTAAAACAACGGATTACAATAAACTATAATATTGAGTCCTTAAATAAAAAAGAGACCGAAGAATATATTAATTTTCGTCTGAAAGTCGCAGGCAATTCAAACAGCATCTTCAAGCCCGGCGCCATTCGTGAAATAATTGCTTTTTCATCCGGTTATCCGCGCCTGATAAACATTATCTGTGATCATGCCCTATTGACCGGATATGTTAAAGGTACAAAACAAATCAATGCTGAAATAATACAGGAATGTATTAAAGAATTACAAATAACATTGCCTGAATTAAAGACCGTAAACCAAAAGACTCAACATATTAAAGGAACAGGAGTATCGACTACCGAGGCTGGTGACCGGAAATCTTCAAAAAAACAATCCAATTATCTTATTATTATCCTGTTAATTATTTTAGTCATATTTTTTTATAAAACTTTGCATAAAGGGCAGGATATTAATACACTTGAAAAGCAACATTTAACACTTAAAGACTCTTGGGAGAATGAAGAAGCTCCTCTTGTTGTGGAGGATTTGATAAAAAAAACAGAATATACGGAAAACAATTCGCAGTATGCAGATCAGGTCAAATATAAGGCTGATGCCTTACAAGTTTTACCTATTCCTAAGAAAAAAAGCATAATATATTTTAATTACAATTCAAATGCGTTTTCAGAAAAGGCTATAAAACTTATTGAGTCAATATCTGAAATCATTAATCAGCATCCTGAAGCTGAAGTTATTATTACAGGGCATACTGATTCCCTTGGTGACAAAAGCTACAACAACTCTCTATCATTGTTTAGAGCTAACATGGTGAAGAGCTTTATGCTTGGCAAAGGTGTTAGCCCATCGCAGCTTAAAGCTATTGGAAAGGGCTCAAAGGAACCGATCGCTACTAATGATACTTATGCTGGAAGAAGAGCCAACCGCCGGGTAGAGATAAAGATTTTAAAAAAGTAATTATTTTATTATGAATTATGAGTAAACTCAACACTATCCGTGCTTTTATATGCTTTAAGCTTTCTGAACGGCTAATTTCATCAATTGGCAGGATACAAGAATCTGTTAAACAATATGATTTGAAAATAAAATGGGTGAGGCCTGAAAATATTCATCTTACAATAAAATTTTTAGGTGATATCAAATGCTCAGAGATAGATGATATCGGAAGGTTGATAAAAGAGACAGCCATGGACTTTACGCCATTGCTTTTATCTGCTCAGGGCATAGGCGTTTTCCCAAACCTCAACCGCCCGCGTGTAATATGGATCGGGATCTCCGGCCAGATTGGAGAGCTCATCGGTTTACAAAAAATGCTTGATAATAAGTTACAGATAATCGGTTTTCCAAAGGAAAAAAGGCCATTTAAAGGGCATCTTACAATAGGCCGTATAAAAGGGAGCATTGATTCAAACAAGCTTTCTGATGTTTTGAATCAAA
>JAGGWL010000037.1 GCA_021157555.1 Deltaproteobacteria bacterium
AGGCAAAAGAGATTAAATATTTTAAATCTTTTCATAGTAATTTGCAGGAAGGAATAAATTATTATAAAAATTTCTTTTCTACTGTGATAGAAGAATCAAAAAACGTGAAAGATAAATTCAGTGCAGAACTGGAATCTATAGATAAACAACTTTCATGTATTCAGTTGTAAGGAGCGGGGACGAAACAACTTCCCCAAGTCTATGCGCCTACTTGTGGAAGTTATTTCGTCCCCGTTCCTAAAGTTTCCCAACCATTTCTGTCCACATAAATGCCCACCCTACATTCTATTCCTGCAACTTTTGTGCTTTCAGATCAAACAAACCTGACCTAAATCTGTGCGCCTACTTGTGGAAGTTATTTCGTTCCCGTTCCTAATGCTGCCGTGAAAGTCTGAATTTATAGTCTTGACAGGGATAATTTTATTATTATTTTATACTAAAAAATAATTTTAGTATAGAACTCTAACACTGATAAATATAATAATGAAAAAAGAAAAATCAGAGTCTATTCTTGAAACAGCCGGAAGGATGTTTGCAAGGTACGGACTTAAAAAAACAAGCATAGATGAAATAGCGCAGCTTGCCAGGGTGGCCAAGGCGACAATTTATAATTATTTTGGCAGTAAAGACCGTGTTTACCTTGAAGTTTTGAAAAGAGAGGTCAATGAGATTATTGATCGAATATCCGTATCTGTGGTTCGGGAAAAGTTGACCGAAAAAAAACTTGCAGCCTATGTTAAAGCCAGGTTTAAATACATGGGCAGCGCACTGAATATTCTTAATCTGGAACGGGAAGGTTGTGAAAAAAAACCGCCGGAGGCCGGGATAATACGCAATGAGCTTTTTGAACGGGAAGTCCAGTTGATTCGTTCCATATTAAATGAAGGGATGGAAAACGGTTTATTTTATTTAAATGATGTCCACCTGGCTGCCAGGGCGATTAGCCATGCCTTCAGAGGTTTTGATCAAGAAGGAATGTTTCAGGAACATACTGAAAAAATTGACAATTATTTGGGTGAATTAATAAGAATAATATTTTCCGGTCTTAGAGCTCGCTAAGGAACGGGCACGAAATAACTTCCTTATGAAGCTGAATTTTTTAAATATTTTATTTTCTTTTTCCTTTTTTTCTTCTGTCGGCTGGGTGCTGGAGGTTTTGTATCGCTCCCTTGCGAACAGGAGATTTATCAACCCAGGACTCTTAAAAGGGCCATATCTGATTCTATACGGAACCGGCGCATTGGCGCTTATTGCGGTAATTCCTTGCATTCAGGAATATTTTTTTTTGGTTAAAGCGTTGGTCTATCTTGTCGCTGCAACAGCCCTTGAGCTTTTTGCTGCATTAATGGCAGAGAAATTTTTTAAGGCCAGATTATGGGATTATTCAAAGGAAAGATTTCAGTTTCGAGGTCATATCTGCCTTAAATTTTCTTTTTACTGGATCTTGCTCGCATTTGGGTTTGAATATTTATTTTTCCCTTTATTTCAGGCCATGAATAATTATATGCCCTATAAAATTAAACTTGTTTTTACAATAATTTTAATATCATTAATATTGACTGATTTCCTTTTTGTGGTATGGAATAGTCTTTTATTGGGCAGGGAAAAAATTGATAAAGGAGGTTTTTGATGGAAAATGAATTCTTTCAGACTGCCGCTCCCTTGCTGAAAAATCCTACGGTTCAAGCCTTGTCCCTCTACAACCACCACCGAGGAAAAACAAGGCTTGAGCATGTTCAAGATGTAGCCTGGACAAGTTTTTTGATTGGTAAAAGGTTTTCTAAAAAAATTGTGATGGATAGCCGGGCAATCATCAGGGGCGCCTTGCTCCATGATCTGTTTTTTTATGACTGGCTGCGTGAAGGACCACGCTTTCATGGTTTGAGGCATCATAATATTGCCCTGAAAAATGCTCGCAAAATAATATCTTTATCAAAAATAGAAGAGGATATTATAAAAAAACATATGTGGCCTCTTACGGTGATTCCGCCTTTGTACCCTGAATCTTTTCTTGTTGCCATGGTAGATACTTATTGCAGCACCAAAGATTATATTGTTTATCGCAAACCGGAATCTTTTAATGAAAAATATAATCTCTCTTTTACAAAATATATGAAAAAAACCGATATTCAGGATATATAAATGAAAAGCGTTTACCCCGTAGGGGTTGATATTGGTTCTACCACAGCCAAAGTAGTAATATTAAATGAAAAGGGTGATTTGATTTTCAGCCGCTACCGCCGTCACCATGCCAGGACGATAGAAACTACTCTGGATATTTTTAAGGAAGCCTTACAGGAAATCGGAAATCGAAACCTTGATCTGGCAGTGACAGGTTCAGCAGGGATGGGAGCCGCCGAAATATTAGGACTCCCCTTTGTGCAGGAAGTTGTGGCCTCTGCCGGTCTGATCATGGAGAAATATCCTGAAGTCAGAACTTTTATAGAAATGGGCGGTGAAGACGCCAAAATAATTTTTTTTGATGATAATTTAAGGCCTAATATCAGGATGAACGGAAGCTGCGCCGGAGGAACCGGAGCCTTTATTGATCAGATGGCTGTACTTTTAAATATTCCTGTTTCAGAATTTAATGGCCTGGCCGAAAAATCAGAATCAATATACCCTATTGCATCACGCTGCGGGGTTTTTGCCAAAACCGATATTCAGGCACTTTTAAGCCAGGATGTATCAAAAGAGGATATAGCCGCCTCGGTATTTCATTCTGTTGCGCTGCAAGTCATCAGCTCTCTTTCCAGAGGGCGTGAGATTAGAAGCAAGGTTTTGATCGGAGGAGGGCCGCTCACCTTTTATCCTGCCCTTAGAAAGGCATTTTTAAATATACTCTCTTTTGACAATAAAAATGATTTAATCGTGCCGAATCACCCGGAGTTAATTCCTGCCATAGGCGCTGCCATAGCTCAGGACCTGGACAGGCACACAGTTATGCTCCGCGAATTTACGGAGATGCCGATACAAAAAAATCAGGACAGTAAAAATAAAACTGCCCGACTTGCTCCTTTATTTAAAAATCAGGTAGAATATGATACATGGCTTGAAGAGCATGCAAATGATCAAGTGCCCCGAACTGCTCTGTCAGAAGTAAAAGATGAAAATCTTTTTCTTGGTGTAGATTCCGGCTCAACCACCACCAAGCTTGTTCTTGTGAACCAGGAGGGTAAAATAGTCTTGAGCCATTACGGCTCTAATCACGGGAACCCTATTGAGGCAGTAAAAATAGGCTTATCTGAATTCAGGAAAAAATTTATTGAAGCCGGATTTAAACCGCGGATTATCAGAGCTGCCGCCACCGGCTATGGTGAAGACCTGATTATGGCCGCCTTTGGATTAAATGATGGGGTTGTTGAAACCATGGCCCATTATCGAGCCGCCAGATATTTTGACAAGGATATCTCTTTTATTCTGGATATAGGCGGCCAGGATATGAAAGCTATTTATATCAATAATGGAGCAGTATCAAATATTCAGGTCAATGAGGCCTGCTCCTCCGGCTGCGGATCCTTTATTGAAACCTTTGCCCGTTCCATGGGGTATGGAGTGGCTGATTTTGCAAAAATCGCCTGTGAGCAGAACGCCCCTTTTGATCTGGGCACCAGATGCACTGTTTTTATGAATTCTAAAGTAAAACAGGCTCTCCGGGAAGGCGCTTCGATTTCAGATATTTCAGCAGGGCTTGCTTATTCGGTAATAAAAAATTCCCTTTATAAGGTTTTAAAATTAAAAGATGCTGCTGTTTTGGGTAACCGGATTATTGCTCAGGGCGGAACATTCAAAAATCATGCAGTTTTGAGAGCATTTGAACTTCTTCTTCAAAAAAAGGTTATTCGCCCTGATATACCGGAGCTCATGGGAGCATTTGGAGCTGCTCTTACAGCAGCCAAAGAGCATAGGTCGCACCCTGATCAATCGACCCTTTTTAATGGAGTTGAAGAACCCGATTTAAAAATTGAGTTTACAAAAAAAGAACTCGAATGTAAGGGATGTGAAAACAGATGCTCTGTGATGCAGTTTATTTTTACAAACGGGAATCATTTTTATACAGGCAACAGGTGTGAGCGTCATTTCAGCAACGGAGCAAGAGCTAAAAATATTGGAATCAATCTGGCATCCAAAAAATAAAACTTCTTTTTCAGCGCAATACAGAGCCGTCAAACAAACCCATTCTGACATTCGGTATCCCCAGATGTTTGAATATATATGAAAATTTTCCATTTTGGTGCGAGTTGCTGGTTTCCTGCGGCTTTAAGGTAGAGCTCTCC
>JAGGWL010000192.1 GCA_021157555.1 Deltaproteobacteria bacterium
TCCAGCGTATTGTTAACCCCATAAACATACATACAAAATCAGCAATCGCAAAACAACGTCGGAGATGTTTAAATTCCAATTAAATTTAAACTGCTTTATGAGAATCACCCTTTATGCTTTACAGCAACTTGCCTGTAGAAATTTTGAATTGGCAACCACTCTTTTTCCAGGGCGGTTGGCATTAAGACAAATTCCAATTTATCAGCAAACCTGACAACCTCTGCCGGAGACAAAAAAGCCCATTTTTTGTCTGAGCTTTCAGATGCAATTCCACCAAAACACAACGGAGCCAAGAGAGCCTGATACATCACGGGGGTTAACGACCTGCATCAGCCGCCGCGCCGTGATACTCGAACAAAAAAACGGGCGGCTATTCGCGGTCGGTTCTGTATGCTTTTGTTCGGCGATTATATGCCGATTCCGTTGTTAAGGGAAAAATAAATCTGTCTCAATTTTCTACCTTGACATAAGCAATCGAGTTTGACTCCATTCCCCCCCCCTCGACTTACCTCGCTTTCTTATGTGATACTTTTATCATTGTCGAGGGGATAAGCAATATTTTCAATGATAAAAGAAATCTTGTCACCAACACTAAGTTCCTTGTTTGCAGGTGTTTGTTGCTCTATCTCAAGAACCTTGCCAAAGTATGTGTCTCCATCTTCACTTGTTGAGTCAATTCCAACGTGAACCTCCGCTTTATTAAGACGTAGCACTACCGCCACACCCTGTTTGATTGTTGGTTTATCCTTTGAATTGGCAAGAACAATATTATCAAGCCCGTTACAAATATCAAATTGTATTTTTTTCATGATGTTCTCCTGAGATTCAAAAAAAGAAAGAAAGGAATAATAATTTAAATTATTTCTTGCTGTTTCCCGGCCCTGTTTGATTTTGGTTGATTGCCTAAAAATTTTTCATTGTGTCTCTATAATCAGAATTGACATCGACTTTCTTCGGAACGAGTATGGTCTTAATGTTTATATTTTTCTCAATTAATTTTTTTGTGTCTTTTTTGTTGCCAGGGCCACTAGTAAAAGCAATGAAGCCATTTTGAATATTATCGTTATAATGAAAATCACCTTTAATTATTATTCTGCAACTTGGAAAGCAGTTAAAGCCCTCTAGAAATGATAATTTTTCATCTGCGATGATAATTTTTTCAATATTCTTGGTCGTTATATATATGGCGGCTCTGTTCTCAATTAATTGCTCAATATTATTTAGGTCAATTTTTTTGTCTTTTGTTAATTGTTGGTATTTTTCAAAAGCTAATGGCAGTACAATACCAGCTATTCCAAAAAGTAAAACCGGGCCGAATTTTTTTCGTGGAGTAGTGCCAACAAGAACTATTCTGTTATTCGTAAACACCATGTCGTACATTCCCCAACCTTGAAAAAAGAGATTTGAGTAACGTATAAGCCTAGTGCTTTGAAAACTAAATGATCTAGCCTCCATAATATCTGGTAATTTTTTTACTCCTTCACTTTTAAAGTGTTGTTCTGAATGATATTCTTCAGGGAGATGGGCAGGTTGCTTAATTGTTTTTCCAATATCTACGAAAACGTTACCTTGCCTGGATATTTGATTGATTTTTTCATATAACGGGGAATTATTTGCGGATGTTTCAAAGCTGGTGTTCGATTGTGGTGGGATCTCATGTGACTCACGGCAGAGGTCAAGCCATTCCCCACAATGCTTACATTTAATAGCTTTATCTTTTATATCTTCAGCGCAAAACGGACATTCCATCGTTCTATCCTTTTTCTTCGGCGATTGTTACCGGTAAATTTGTTGTGGAAAGGGTGTCCATAATTTAATTCTACTCGACACCAGTTAAATTGCGACGCTATCAAATTTACCGTGTTAAGTTCTCATATGAGCAGATGCAACAATACCCCTGTGATCATCATTGCTATCAGGATACAACATGGACAAATCAAGAGTAAAATCCAAATAAATCCTAAAGTATCTTTGGTTGAGTCATTCCCGAAAGAAGTCTTTGTGAGGATGCCAGTGAGAATGCTTGCCACGAAAAAAGATATAATGACCGAACCAATCAATAGAGTCTTGTCTGCAACAGCAATAACTCCATTGATAACTCCTGCGACAATTGACGGGCCAACAAGTTGCCAAGTTTCTTTATCCATCACCCATCTCCTCTATTTAACTGCAGGCATCGCACCAGTTTCTGTGCGGCGGTTACTCAATGGCAGAGTTAATTTCGGTTTTCACCGCCGAACATGAAAATCACAGGCGCCAGCAGTTTGGCATCCTGTGCATTTTATGGTTCGGCAAAGACGCTTTCACTTGCTTTTCCCGATTCTGTCAAGAATGAAGACCTTACACCGTTGTTTTACCCTTTTCATCAATTCATATGAAGAACGAGAGATTGTCACTTTTTTCTATTTCGTGACCCTTTCTATCTCAAACCTTACTTTTACTTTCGTTTTGTATGTTATTTGAAGTGAAGCCTTTATAAACAGTTCGACTTCATATGTATTAGGCTTTTTTCCGATTCCAAAGAAGCCCTTACGGCCTGCGGTTATCATTTTGAGGTCTCTATATAATCCAATCGCTCCAAAAAGCGATGTTGCTTCCAAGACAGCTGTCGAGGCGGCCTGCTGCTTGTCAAATGCATGGATAGTAATATGCTTCTGATCGGGAGAACCGATTATTTTTTCATCAAGCACAGCTTCCTTATTAAAGCGGGCCCGTGCCTGTTTGGTGGCATCTTCAATTGTTGCTGCGTTAAAAGTTTCCGTTTGAGTACCATCTTCTAAAATAACTTCTTTCAATACTTGATAACCTGTGGGCGTTTGGTCCTTGATTTTTTTTCGGGCTTCATCAATGGAGCTCGCGTTGATGATTACCCTCTGCGTCTCTTTTTTGGTCTTCCCATCAGAAATAATACAATCGGAATAAATAGATAGACCAGAACTTTCAGCAACATCAGTGAGTTCATCAACTCTTACCATTCCAAAGTGGTCAAGAGTGTCCATTGTCTGATACTTGATATTCAGCGATTCAAAAAAAGTATTTAATTCATTATACAGATACTTAATTTCATCACTTTCATCACGAAAATGTTTTGATTTCTGCCCGTGTTTTTCCAGAAGAACTATAACGATAGGATCGCCTTCTCCGCCAGGTCTATCCGCTGTTCTTGGATCATAGCATAAGCAAAAAGCTTTTTTATAAGGAAGATTAAGGTCCTGTAGATGGCTCGCTATTGTATTAAAAAAGTGATTGGCTTGACGTTTTCGATCCTTGTAATTGGGCCAGGCATAAGCCATAAGATATTGAAATATAGATTGTTCCATGTTGTCTATTCCTTCCTCGAATGTGGGGTTCATCCGCCGAACGTCTGGCATGAGGGGCTGGGAAAAGCTTGCTACAGCCTTGGGAATTACAAAAAAAAATGACTTTTAGACGACTTTTGCAAAAGCAAAAA
>JAGGWL010000332.1 GCA_021157555.1 Deltaproteobacteria bacterium
ACCCTATTGCCTCTATTGTTCGGCGATTTCTTGCCGGTTAAGTTGTTAAAAAAACCGTGGTCTGTCCCCGATTTCGCGCGATTTCGCGCCCGATTTCGCGATTTCGTCTAGTTATTCTTGCTTGTGGATTTTATTTAAACATTCTCTACACTTAAATGGATTGGAGCAGGACCATCTTTTGAACTCACCACAAATTGAGCAAGTGGCATAATCTGGAAGATGAAATGGTTCATATTCTTTTTTTGGGGGGCTTGGTGGTTGTTTAAAGATTGGTATTTGCGAAATATGTCGATTGTTTTCGATTTCAAAAGATGGGTGTTCGCATTCAAGTATTTTATTTGTTGTGTTTGATTCTTTCTCTTTTTTTTCTTGATTATTCTTTTCAGAAAACCTCTTTTTTTGTACGACTGACAGGCAAGGAAGTATGATGTCTCTTTCGTGTTCTGGCATATTGATTAAGCAATTCAACTCAAACTGACTTCTAAGTGACACCTTGAACAAAACCTTAGTAAATTCAGTATTGTATTGTTCCATTAGAGAAAACAAATCAAAGAGATCATCGGGACTGAATCCAGTCTTGTTTTTATATTCATGCACGTAATACTCAATTGCATCTTTCTCTTCAGGGTTGGCAACCCTCCACAATGACCTGATTTGTTCCAGCATTAATTCTTGTTTTTTTTGTTCTATTTTCTTTTGCAAAAACGAAGATTTTTTACTACCAAAAATTTCTTTACCATTTTCATCAAAAACTGCAATGTCGAATTTTTTAATACAGCTCGAACCTACAAGTAACTCGCTGTTATTTATTGTTTTATTCTTAATTTTAAAATGATACCTAAGGTTTTTGCCCTCACATAATTGACAGACTTTATTTGAGACAAAATGGTCAATAACTTCTCCAGAAAACGCCCATTCTTTCGCTGCAATTGAATGGTCGTTTTTTTCCGTACTGTTTTCTAACAGGTTGACTATTGCTTTATTTCTCCAGCGAGCCATAATTATTTACATTTTAATATTATTGAAGCCGAACGACTTACATCACTTGCCGGGCCGGGATGATCACTGAACAACGGGCGGCTATTCCCGGTCAAGTGCATGTTTTGGTTCGGCTATTTTTGCCGATTAAGCTGTTGATGGGGGATGGACTAAATAGATTTATTCCCTTATTTTTTCTTCCAACCAAATCAGCACTTTATGCAAAAGCTTCTCGTATAGGTCTGGCATTTTCAATGCGGGCCTTTCTTTTTGGAGTATGTAAAGCAGCCCATATATCATTGCGCCTTTGCAAATTCAACCAAAAATCAGGGGTATTTTCAAAGACATTTGCAAGCATTAAAGCAGTGTCAACAGTTACAGTCCGTTTGCCAGTACAAATCTCATTGACGGTTCTTCGGCTAACACCCATGGCCTTAGCAAGTTGTCCCTGAGTGAGTTTCAAAGGGACTAGATATTCCTCTGTAATCATTTCTCCAATACTTACCGGCTGTCGTTTTGTGACAATCATTTTTTTCACCTCATCATCTGTAGTCATGGTTATCCAGGTAAATATCATCGGCCTCGCCTCGAGTGCGATCCCAGCGGAATATTAACCGCCACTGCCGGTTAACCCTGATGCTGAATTTACCTTTCATGGAGCCTGATAATTTTTCAAAATGATTACTTGGAGGACTACGTAAATCCAAATCACAGGTAGCATCATCAAGTATCTGTAATTTTCTAAACAGACTCACACGAATAGATGCAGGAATTTTTTTATGTTGAACATCATGCTCAAAAAATTCCTGAAGCCACATATTAAGAAAACCTTTTATCATGGTTACACTGTAACGCTCCTGGTTGCAATAGTCAAGAAAAAAAGGGAGGAGAGCAGCTCTCTTAACGAACCCTTACTTTTCATAAGTTTTACCGCAACGAACGACCTGCATCAGCCGCCGCGCCGAGATGCTCGAACAAAAAAACGGGCGGCTATTCGCGGTCGAGGCTGTATGCTTTTGTTAGACACTTGAAAGCAATACTATCGAACCTACCGCAAACACTGTAGCAATGATTTTTTTAAAATCCATCTTTTCTGCACCCATTAGAACAGAAATAAACAGAGCGATAATGAAACTCATATTTGCTATTGGTACTACGATACTAGCCTGGGCAACTTTAAGACCAAGAATTAGAAAATTCACAATACAAAACACAAGGATGCCAGATACTATTGAATAAAGAGCCTTCTTTTTGGTCACAATAAAGCGTTTTTCGATATATTTTGCGTAAACTGCCCCGCCAACAATCCAGCAGAGTGCAGCCAATAATATGATTGTGTTCTTATCTGCAGTCGCAAGTAGGCCAATTTTGGATACAACTCCGTATGCTGCACGAAGTAACGAAGCAAGCACCACCAACCAAAAGAATATTTTTGTTGTATGATTAGTTGTTTTACCGTTGCTGCTTTTATACAAAAGCAGCACGGAAATGACACCAAAAACAATTCCCGTTAGTTGAATGAACTCAATACGTTCATTCAAAAAAACAAAAGATAGAATAACGACCCCAATGGTGTTCAAGCGATATACAGTGGAGCCAAGACTCACGTCGATGTGAGTAAGACCCTCAATTAGTGAAATGTTGGCGCCGGCCAAGATGGCGCCCGCCAACACCCCGTATTGTATTGTTAGAATATCAAAGCTAAATGAAATTCCGGAGAAAGATGAGTATAAAATTTGTAAAATTGCCCATATAAAACCAACACCTAGAACATACATGCCTCTAGATCGGTTTTTAACGGCATATTTTTTAAAAATTACGTCATTGATGCCTGCGAAAAGCATGCTTAGCAAGGCAAAATTTACTCCTTGGGGAAATATCATGTTTTCTCACTCCGCTGTCTAACGATATAATTGAGCAGAAAAAAATCTGTATATTAACACTATATATTTCCCTTATAACATGCTATACTGCAGTCTAATACAGACTAAATGGAGTCATACAGGGAGTATGTACTATGGCATATAAGAGAGAGCATGTAAAGGAAAAATTTCATCTAAAACCAGGTAAGTTCATAGATCAAGTGCAGGAGGTAATGCGTTATCATCATTACGCAATTCGAACAGAACAAATGTATGTAAAGTGGATATTGGACTATGTCAGCTTTAATGGAGACCGGCATCCTCGGGAAATGGGTAAACCGGAGGTCGAACGGTTTTTAAGCCATCTGGCGGTTAACCGGAATATGGCGTCTTCAACCCAGAATCAGGCGCTTAATGCGATTCTTTTTCTTTACAAGCATGTTCTGGATATGCCGCTTAACAATCAGATTGACGCAACTCGTTCGAAAAAGCGGAAAAGCTTGCCGACAGTGTTGAATCAGTCGGAAATCAGTCGATTTTTTCAACATATAAACGGAAAAAATGAACTAATGGCGAAGCTCTTGTACGGTGCAGGTTTACGTTTGATGGAATGTGTCCGGCTTCGAATAAAGGATGTGGATTTTGAAAATCATCAAATTATTGTGCGGGACGGCAAGGGGGGAAATGACCGGGCAACGGTTTTGCCAAAGACCATACAGGATGATTTACGGTTTCATCTAATGGGAGTTCAAAAGCTTTTTGAGCATGATTTGGCGGATGGTCATGCAGATGTATATCTGCCGCAGGCATTGGCAAAGAAATTTCCCGGGGCTGGAAAATCGTGGATATGGCAATGGGTTTTCCCGGCTAAGAATTGTTCAATAGATCCCAGAACCGGAAAAGTTCGACG
>JAGGWL010000260.1 GCA_021157555.1 Deltaproteobacteria bacterium
CATCTTTTACCTCATCCAGTTTGAAAGGCTTGATAATAGCTTCAATTTTTTTCACTTTTCCCTCTCCTTTAAAATTTATTTAAAATTTTTTTTCATGGAATAATTATAATCATAATTACAAGTCTAATAGAGCAATCACTGTGCCATATATCGACAAAAATATTTTTATTATAACTATTTGAAATAATTATGGTATAAAATTTATAGAAGGCTTGGCGTGACTTATAACAATTACATATTTGTATTATTATTTTTAAAAAATTTCTTTTATGTAAAACATGAAATAAAAGATGACAGATTGAGGATTAGAAATTAAAAATTAGGAAGGGGAATTTGAAGATAAAAATATGTTAATAGCTTCTGATATTTTTTCAGAAGATCCAAGTACAAAAAGCACATCGTTGGATTGAATGACCGTGTCCGCCCCCGGATTGGACAACACCTGTGAGTCCCGTTGTATTGCCACTACAGAAATTTCATAACGCCTTCTTAACTCAATCTGTGCAAGAGTTTTCCCAATGATCGGAGTTCCTTGCGAGATCCGGAACGTATTAATTTCGACATCATGAAGTTGTAGTTTTAAATCAGAAAAAGATGCCGAAATCCTGGGAGGGCTTCGAAATATCTTATACCCATCTGCTCGTGCCTCAGCAACCAGCTTTTCTATTTCATCTCTGGGTATAAGATATTTTGTCAAAACACGAGTAAAAATTTCTACTGATGTCTCAAATTCTTCAGGGATGACTTCGCATGCCCCTAATTCATATAGAGGCTTCATTTCCTGAAGGTAACGGGTTCGTACGATTAAATGCACTTTTGGATTAAGTCTTAAAATAATTTCGGCAATTCTACGAGTTGCACTGGGATCATTAATTGCAATCACAACAATTCTCGCTTTTTTAATGTTCGTATGCTGAAGTATGGTTTCGTGGGTTGCATCACCATAATAAATAGGTTCACCCTTTGCTTGTTCTTTTCTTACAGTTTCAGAATTCATCTCAATGATTGCATAGGGAATACCAGCTACTTTGGCGGCGTGTGACAGGTTTCTCCCGTTTACTCCAAAACCGATTATAATAAGGTGGTTTTTTCTATTCACGACCTTTGCTTCCGGAACGGGATAAAAGCCGGAGATCAATCTTTTCGGAAGTGGCAGCCTCAGAACAATATCCGCTATCCGTGGTGCCTGTGCCATAATGAATGGTGTCGCCGCCATGGTAAGAACAGAAACAGCCAAAAACATTTGATAAATATCACCGGTCATCAAACCGTGTTCAACACCGGCTCTGGATAAAATGAAAGAAAATTCACCGATCTGGCTGAGTGAAAAACCAACTAATATCGCGGTTCGAATTGGAAAGCCTAATAAAATGGTAACAAAGCCGGATATGATAGCTTTCAAAAGCAAAATACTTAGCGCTATCAAAAGAATAGTTCCTGGATGCTGAAAAAGAAAACCGACATTAAGCATCATGCCAATAGAGACAAAAAAGAAAGTTGTGAATACATCTCGAAAAGGTAAAATGTTTCCAAGTGCCTGATGGCTGTATTCTGATTCGGAAATGATCAATCCTGCTAAAAATGCGCCAAGGGCAAGAGATAACCCTGCCTTGGATGTCAGCCATGCAATACCAAGACATATTACAATCACGCTTAATAGAAAAAGTTCATTATTACGTGTTTTTGTTATTTGATACAAAATCTGGGGGACAACCCATTTTACAGAGACCAGCACCAACAGGATAATACCTATTCCTTTTGTCAGAAGAACGAAGATGGATTCGCCTACCCCCCCTGTTGCTCCAGCCAGCAGAGGTGTAAACAATATCATTGGAATAATAATGATATCCTGGAAGATCAGGATGCCAAGAGTTGTACGCCCGTGTGGACTGTCAACTTCGGCTTTTTTTTGGATTAATTTGAGTACAATCGCCGTGCTGCTCAGAGTTACGAGAAATCCGATGAAAACCGCCTCATTAAAAGTTTTGCCAAGCTGCCTGGTTATTAATAAAGTAGCCAAAAAGGTCAGCAATACCTGAAGTGAGCCGCCCATCAGAATGGACTTTTTGATACGCAACAGTCTTTCAAGTGAGAACTCAATTCCAATGGTAAACAGTAATAACACAACACCTATTTCAGCAAAAACTTCAACTTCATGAATCGCCCTTACCAGCTCAAGTCCATAAGGCCCTGTGACTATCCCCGTAAGGAGGAGCCCTACAACCTCCGGTACGCGAAGCCGATGGCATATAAAGAGGACAGCAATGGCTATTCCAAATATAATAATAATGTCATTTAGCAGCGGTATTTCCATATTTAACTCTACCTTTGTCCCCCGTTTCTTACCAGAAGATCCAGTTGCCGGTTAACAGGACATAGATTCCCAATCCAAGGTTGGTGATGCCGTGGGCCAGGATAACTCCCTTGAGTTTTTTTTGACGGATCAACAACAGGTTGTAAAGTAGTCCGGCAATAATTCCCACAACGACTCTGTGGTGTTCAAGGCCAAACAGGATGGCTACCCCTATGAATGAAAACCAGGTAAAAGCACCCATGGAGACTGATCGAAAATCAGGGTTGATTAGATAGCGCATAAAAAAAGAACGCCAAAACAGTTCTTCCATGATCGGCACAACTACGGAGGCGCCAATCAGGCGGACGGCAATCAGCCCAAGGGCAGCCGTTTTCGGCCAGCCAAAGCTATAGGGATCAAAACCGGAATGTTGGCCAGCCTGAGGCAGATACCCTTCCGGCGCAATCCAGATTACCAGCACCAGGATACCGCAAAAGAGAGCCAGCATCCATTCACGGAAGGAGAGTTTTGAGGTAAAGTTTGCCGCATACTTATGACGCCAGAACCAGAGCAGAGCCCCGACAATTATGGTCTTTATGATATATAAAAAGGGGCTCCAGGATGGAAAAAATCGAACAGGCTCGGTTAATAATAAAAACATGGCAAACGGTAAAACATATGGCAGCCAGGGTTTTTTAAATAATTGCTGCATATAGTTTTTGTACGTTTCCAATTATTTCGTCCTTTTTCCTAATCTATCTCTTTAAAACAAACCCTTTCAAAACCAAGGGCTGTTACCACAAACTTTTTCAGGCGCAGGTTCCCATATTTATTATCAAGCTTTTTACCGTAAAGCGTAATCTGGCGTGCTCCCTCTTTAAGAGCCGTTTTTATTTTCGGCATATTGTACAATTCACCTTCAGGCAATTGTTTTGCCTGTTCTCCTGTAATTCCCGTATCTTTTAATGTTATGAACTTGAACTCAATCAGTACATCAAATATTTTAAAATGTCTCTTATCCGGCCTGATAATCATGGTCAGGTCCGCATACCTGCGGTCAATTTCGGGTTCGG
>JAGGWL010000187.1 GCA_021157555.1 Deltaproteobacteria bacterium
TCCCCTACCCTTTCTCCTTTACTGATCATGCCGGTAATAAAATCACAATTACAGCCAGGCCTTCCAATGTTGTTTCACTTGTGCCGTCGGTCAGTGAAATAATCTGCAAAGTAGGAGCGGCAGACGTCCTTAAAGGTGTTACATGGCACAGTACGCTGCCTTCAGAAATCGCAAAAAAAGATATTATTGGAGGCTTTTTTTCACCGAACCTCTCTAAAATAGAAAGTATTCAACCAGATATTATTTTCGTAGCACAGATTCAAAAAAATGTAATCAAGCGTTTCAGTGATGGAAAACAGATTCTCATAGACCTGGAAACAGATTCCATCAATGACAGCTATGACAATATCATGCTCCTTGGCCGTATATTTGATAAGGAATATGAAGCCGCCGCTATCGTAAAAAAAAATAGCGATAAACTGAAAATGATAGCCGAAAAAATTGCTACAATACCTCTTTTAAAAAGAAAAAGAGTCATACGGCTGATGGGGCGTAACTCAATAATGACCCCGGGAGATGATTCCTTTCAAAATGAAATGATCAGAGCGGCCGGCGGAATTACACCTGTTTTAGGGAAAAAGGGTAATATCGTACCTGTTACAAAAAAAGAATGGATTGCATTTAATCCCCAGGTTATCTATGGCTGCGGAGGCGATAAAGCCGCGGCTGATAAATTTTTCAGCCTGCCGGGCTGGAAGGATGTGGATGCGGTCAGGCAAAAAAAAATATATAACTTCCCATGCGATCTTACCTGCCGGGCATCGACCAATACCGGATATTTTGTATCCTGGCTCTCTGCCCGTATTTATAAAAATGAATATGCAGAGACCAAAAACCTGATAAAACCTGAACGGATTACAGGAAATCGAAGTATTACAATAGAACTGGAATACATAAAAAAAGCAGTAATTGCATACAGCGACATTTATGATTTTCCAAACAAAAGCCTTATCGTAGATTTTAAAAACCCGATGAAAATCATATCAACCCTGGAGGGTGAACGGACAGGAATAATTTCAGTAGGCAACCATTATTCACCCCCTCCATGCTGGGGAATCGGGCATGATTGCAGACTTGCCGCTTTAAGATCACGCATATATAAAGCGATCGGAAAAAATGAGGCCACAGCAAGCTTTCTGTTCACAGGCGCGGATATGGACAACCTTGCAGTAAAAATGGAAAAATTCAGGGAAATGCAAGTCTATGCCCTGGTTACTGCGGGAGTTAGGTCAAATGCCGTGCGCATGTCAAAAGATAATGGTAATTATTATGAACCCGGCACTATCAATATAATAATTTTAACCAACATGAAACTAACCGACAGGGCAATGACAAGAGCCATAATATCCGCAACCGAAGCAAAAACAGCAGCTCTGCTTGATCTTGATATCAGAAGCAGCTATAATGCTAAAGAGTACAGGGCAACCGGTACAGGAACCGATAATATTATTGTGGTTCAGGGCAAAGGGACTCTGATTGATAACACGGGCGGTCATACAAAAATGGGGGAACTTATCGCCAAAAGCACTTATGAAGGAGTAAAAGAAGCAGTATATCGGCAAAACGGAATTGTTGCTTCCCGCAACATTTTTCAGCGGCTCAAGGATCGCAAAATAAACATCTTCGGTTTAATGGCAAAAAGCGAATGTGAGTGCAACATAAAAAAAAATGACTTGAGAGCTGAAGTGGAAAAAATTTTGCTTAATCCAAAATATTCCGGTTTTTTAAAAGCAGCACTTGTTATAAGCGATGATTATGAAAAAGGACTCTTGTCAGATCTGACCTCATATAAACTCTGGGCTGAAAATATATCCCTTGAAATAGCAGGCAGGGAGATTGAGGAATATAAAAAATTTATAGGAGATGCTGGAATGCCGGTTGTGCTGAAAATAGCCTTTAATGCTGTAATAAACGGTGCCTTTTACAGGATAAAATAAGGAACGTGGACGAAATAACAAAAGAACATCGAGGTTTACATTGCAACTGGTAATAAACAGCGCCGGTACATATATTACACAAAAAGATAATCTTTTCAGGCTTAAAAATAAAGACAAACGTTTTGATGTTTCACCCCTGAAAATAGAATCAATAGTTATTTCCAATCAAGCCATGATTACTACTCAGGCTATTATTGCCGCTCTTGAAAACAACATAGATATTATTTTTCTTGATGGATATGGTAATCCAATCGGCCGTGTCTGGTTTGCCAAAATGGGAAGCACCGCTCTTATCCGTAGAAAACAACTGGAAATCGCGGAAGACGAAAAAGGGCTTGAACTTGTTACTGATATGATCAGGCAAAAAATTAAAAACCAGGCTGATTTTTTAAAAAAATTGATGTATTCACGTCCAGGTAAGGAAAATTTATTTGAAAGTCCGATTAAAATTATTGATTCTGCTATCTCCGGCCTTTTTATGAATGGCAGGACAATTGAAGATGCAAGAAACAGCATTATGGGGTTTGAAGGTACGGCAAGCAGAGCCTATTTCCAGTGTCTGTCCAAACTCATGCCGGAAAAATATATTTTTAAAGGAAGATCACGGCGGCCGGCCAAAGATCCATTTAATGCTGTTTTGAATTACTGCTACGGAATCCTTTACTCTAAAATCGAAAAAGCCTGTATTCTGGCCGGTCTTGACCCCTATGTCGGTTTTTTGCATACCGATAACTACAATAAAAAATCAATGGTCTTTGATCTGATTGAACCTTTTAGAATTTATGCGGACCAAACCGCTGTATATCTTTTTACAGGCAAACAAATTAAAGATGAATATTTTCACATGGCTGATAATGCGGTTTCTTTAAATGATAAAGGCAAACCGCTTGTTATCAATGCAATAAACACTCATATGGAAGAGACTGTAAGATACAAAAAAAAGAATGTGAAAAGGAAGTATCTACCTCAGCACGAAGCTCACAGACTTGCAAATATACTGCTGGCCGATGAAAATGAAAAAAGGCCGGAATGGTTGGAAATTAAGGAATTTTAGTAAGGAGAAAAATGTCCGTCCTTGTGTGGTTAATTTATGACATTTCAGAAAATAAACCCAGATCCAGGGTTGCTAAAGAATGCAAAAAGGCCGGCCTTATAAGAGTTCAAAAAAGCGTATTTCTCGGAAGACTTGAATCAAACCGTTTTGATGAACTATCTGAAAAATGCCTTGACCTGATTGATGAAGAAACAGACAGCCTCTACCTGTTTCCTTTTTGCCAGGAAGATTTCAGGAATATAAGAGTGCATGGGCAGGGGTTTGATAAAAAGCTTGTCAATGATGAAATTCTGGCGATGTTTTTTTGAAATAATAATAGAACACAGATGCATACAGATAAACACAGATGGGTTTATTTTTTTAAAAAAATGTAAAATAGTTTTGACGTGATATGAAAGATGCCCAATATACGGATAAAATGAAAGCCGAAAACATTAATGCTTGTATTATGTTATAATGCGGGTTATTTTAAAAAGTAAGAATATATTAATTTGAAGGGCAAATATAAAATGTATGCAAAAATATCAAAAAAGGGTCAAATAACGATCCCTAAAACAATCAGGGAAAAATTAAAAATCGAAAAAGATGGCGCTGTGTTGTTTCTTGTTGAAGACAACGAGATCAAACTGAAAGGTGTTCCAGGAGTGCAACCGGAACAATTGGCCGGAAGTCTGAAAAAATATGCAAAAAAATATGTTCCCTTAAAAAAAATAAGAGAGAAAATACAGGGTGAAATCGCTGATGAAACAGCCGAAGAAGGTTTATCTGATTGATGCAAATGCTATTCTGAGATACTTGCTTGATGATCATAAAGCTCATAGCCCCAAAGCAGGAGCCTTTATGGTAAAAATCTTTGAAGGAACAAAAAAGGCCGAAATACCTGATGTGGTTATTGTTGAATGCATCTATGTCATGGAAAAACATTACAAAATTCCTAAGAGTGAAATTTCAGAAAAATTAAGCGGAATACTAAATTTTTCCGGCATTATAAATTCCAGTAGATCAGAAATCCTCGAAGCTCTTCTAAAATACGGCAGCACCAGTATTGATATCGTAGATTGCATTCTTGCTGCCCATTCTTCTGCTGAAAAGGTTGTTGTTTCATTTGACAATGATATGAAAAAACTAAAAGCTGTCTGTGAAATCTTGTAAAATCATAAAAAAATATTGGTTCCAACCCGATCATTAATATCAAAAAATGTGTGGAAATATGAAAAAATCAACTCTGCTGCTGAATAATATCAATTTAAGGCCATCACAGATTCATAAATTCAGAGGGTTTGTGGGAAATGCATTTAAAGAGCATGACCTTATTCATAATCATGATGAAAAAGGGAATCCCATTTACCGTTATCCATTAATACAATTCAAGCTGATCGAAAAAACGCCCGCTATTATTGCGGTAACAGACCGGGCGGTAAAAATTTTTGCGGAACTTTTTATGAAACTCGACAGAGTTGTTATTGAGGATATAGTTATTCCTGTTTTTGAAAAGGATCTAAAGGTAGAAGAAGTCGAATTCGGATACTCAGATGAAATATTCATGTATGAGTTTGCCTCGCCCTGGATAGGCCTTAACCAGAAAAATTTTAAAAAATATAATGAAGCGGGAAATGATGAAAAAAACGAAATTCTGAAAAAAATAATGACAGGGAATATTCTGTCCATGGCAAAGCATCTTGATTGCTGGCTTTCAAGAGATCAAAAAATTAAAATTGATCACAAATTAAAAGAGATAAAAGTAAATCTTAAAGGCAAAAGCATGACAGCGTTTAACGGGATATTTAAAACCAATTTTTGTTTGCCTGATTATCTGGGGCTTGGGAAATCTGTTTCGAGGGGGTTTGGAGCTGTGAAGGTGATGATATAAGAAAAGAAGAGAAAAATTAAAATATTTTTCATCCGTGATGTTAAGGTGATGCTGGACAAAAACCTTGCAGAGCTTTATGGGGTTGAAACAAGAGTGCTAAATCAAGCTGTCCGGAGAAATATCAAGCGTTTTCCAGAAGATTTTATGTTTGCTTTGACTCGAGATGAGATTATGAGGATATCACAA
>JAGGWL010000316.1 GCA_021157555.1 Deltaproteobacteria bacterium
ATTTTTAAATGTAATTTTATTAATCAATTGGCAATTCAATTGGTACATTTCCGTCTGAAGGTGACTCTTGGTCGATGATACTTTCCTCATCCTGGTTTTTTATTTTCGAGCGCCCCGACGTAATGAGCGACCAGGCCATAATAACGCTGGTAGCAATAATTACCACAAACAGCACCCCACTTTCGAAACCCTCGGTTTTGAGCGACTCGGGGATAGCAAAAAACAACAGAATGGAGATTAACCCACGGGGTGCGATAAATGTCTGGGGCAGAGTATCTTTCTTTTCGATTATATAAAACAATCCAAACCGTAAAATATAAGTTGCCAGCAAGAAAATCGTGCTGATTAACCAAACTTGCCAATTTAGCAAACTAATCAGGGGAAGGGTCATTCCAAAAACAACAAAAAAGAATGTACGCACGAGAAATGAGGTTTCCACGGTAATCATTTTAAACTCTTTAAAAACAGACTCAATCTCCGGATCGTGAAGCCACTCCTTCAGTTTACCGAAAAGCAAAACCCTGTAGTTCCTTAGAAGCAAACCGAACATTAAAATAATAATTAACGAAGAGAGATGAAACATTTTACCCACAGCGTACAGCAAAACCAGTACGGCAAGAAAGAGGAAAAATTTCACTTCGCCTTTAATATTCTGAATAACGTACAACAACACGTAACTTAGAATGATGGAAATAATCAGTGTGAGAAAAATATTGCTCCCGATGGCAAAACTTAATTGCCGCATTCCGGCAACGTCGATATTTTCGATGATCATATAAAAAACCATGATCCCGAGAATATCGGAAAATGTACTTTCGTAGATTAAAAATTCCCTTTTGTAATTGTTCAGGTTGGCAACGCTCGGAATGGTGATGGCGCTGCTCATTATCGACAAAGGCAGGGCATAAACCATGGCTGCCAAAAAGGTTAGTTCGGGGAGCAAAAGACGGATAAAAAACGACAAAACCAACGAGGTCAGGGCAAGCGAAAAAGAGGCAATGGTAAACGATTTCCAGATGATGGGCCATTTATCTTTTTTCAACTCTAAATCGAGCGCCGCTTCCAATACAATCATTATTAAACCAACAATTCCAAGTACCTCCAACGCCCCCCTGAAATCGAGAGTCATCTCCATCGACACCAACAACTGATGAATCCCAACTCCGAGAAGAATCAAAATTAATACACTGGGGATGTTTGTTTTACGAGCCAGAATGTTGCAGAAAAACGAAATAATAATAACTATACACAACCCGATAATAAGAAGGTACGAATTCATAACAGTTGCTTTTGCAGCAATTTACAAAAACAAGGCAAGAGAAAGAAGGAAAAAAGTTAAAAGTTGAATGAAATACTTAAAGCAGCACAATAAACTCCTCCTTAATTCGAGTGTACGTTTTTACAAAATTTTATTTTAATCAGCTAACTCAATCCTGAAACCAATTACTGTTACTTGTGCTACCGGCAGTTTGGCAGGCTTACGGATTACCAGTGCATTTTCCCTTTGTCTCCATCGTATCCTGCTATTACTCCCCAGCATTTCAACAGATTTTATGGTCTTATCTGCCCACTTTGCCTGACTCCCTAAAGAGAGTATTCGGATATCTCCAGTAGGGGACCCTAAACAAAATGCATACAGTGTATCTCCTTTTGTGGTGAAACGAATATCCCCGACACTGTATTTCATTTTCCTTTCGTTGAATTTTCCTCCTTTTACCTCCGGCTCATCAGCAGGATGCTCGCCATATACTTTCCAGGGTTGAGTACCGTAAATACCTTCCCCATTCACAATTTTTAGTACATCCGGCTCCAGATCCCCTTCCGGTGTTTGCACAATATTAATTAACAAATTTCCATTCTTACTGACAATGTCAACCAGCATCTGAATAACCAGATTAGCACTCTTGTACTTCTGACCTGTACGGTAATACCAGTCCCCAATAGAGGTATCAGTTTGCCAGGGAAATTTACTGATTGTATTCTTTACACCCCGCTCCAGGTCTGACACCCACATCCCGTCTGATGCCTGTTTGCAGTTATATATCGCCTCAAGCTCCCCTCCATTCTTCTTTATATCCTGATTGTAAAAGTAGGAAACCAGGTTCCTCCCGTACTCCCCAAAAGGAAATTTGCTGTCGGAATACAACAGATCCGGATGGTATTTATCAATAAGCTCCTTGATACTGAACATCCATTCCCGCTGCCACTCCTTATTTTTACTGAGCCACCCATGATCATCTGCTGCCGCCTTTGCATGATAAAGATCCTGATACACAGGATCATTTCCGTCATAAGGGATGCCCTTCATGGCTCCGGCTGTGTCTGCCCCATGACTGGGCTGAAACCACGTGAAACTGGCCCCAGATGCTCGGAAACACCAAACCGTAGTCCCTCCTTTTCGGCAGCTTTCTGCCAGAGCCCCACCACATCTTTCTTTGGACCGTAATTCACAGCATTCCACCTGTGTATTTTTGAATCCCATAGAAAAAAATCATCGTGATGACTCCCCATACTTACAAAGTATTTTGCACCAGCCTTTTTATACAGGGCCATAAGCTTATCCGGATCCCATTTTTGTGCCTTCCACAAGGGAATAATATCTTTATACCCGAATTTTGAGGGATGACCATAATGCGCCAAGTGATATTTATAATCCGCACTCCCTTCCTGGTACATCTTTCGGGCATACCAGTCGCCCTGACGAGGTACCGCCTGCGGCCCCCAATGCGCCCAAAAACCCAATTTGGCATCCCGAAACCATTCGGGATAGCTATATTGTTTCAGGGATTCGAAGGTAGGCTTGAATATTCCTTTGGTTGTGGATGGATTTTTCTGCTGTGCATAAACAGAAATTGTAAATATCACAGCTAAAAAACACATCAAACTTAAATGTTTTAATCCTTTCCTTTTCATGATTTCTTGTTAAATTTCACAAGGTTGTTGTTGACAACTTGTCATTTTATTTAAAACTAAAACTTTCGTTACTACTCAGCAGCGAAATTAACAATAGATTGTGAATAGATTTTTGAAGACCAATGACAGTCGTGTAAAAAAATAGAGTTTCTTTGAAATATCGAAAAAACAATAACCATATCGAAAAAGGAGTATGATTCTCTCAAGCAAGAGAACGCCCAATTACGAAAACAATTGCCGGAAGCGTTATCTGTAATAGACGAGTTACGCTCTGTAATAAAAGATTTGCGCATAGAAATAGAATTGCTCAAGAACGGGCGCAAGAGCGACACGAGTTCCACGCCCAGTTCACAGGATTATGGTAGAAGCAATAAATTCAATTTCCGGAAAAAGTCAGGCAAAAAAGGAGGAGGGCAGTTTGGTCACAAAGGGAGCACGCTTAAGATGAGCGAAGAACCGGATGAAATTCAAAAATATATTCCAAAGTACTGCAAGCAATGCGGAGAAGAATTTCATAGCGAAAGTATTTTTAAGTTGAATGAAAGAAAACAGGAAATAGTCATTCCGCCCATTAAGCCCAAAGTCATAGAACATCAATCTTTTAGTTGTACATGTGATAAATGTGGCACAAAAACTACATCAGGCTTGCCAGCGCATTTGAGGGCAAATATCCAATACGGCAAAAACATACAATCGCTAACGACCTATTTGTCGGTATATCAATACATGCCATCGAACAGGATAAAGGATTTTTTGAAAGACATTATGGGTATTTCTCTAAGCGAAGGGACGATATACAATATCATCAAATCAATGAGCGGCAAGGCCAAGCCTGCCTATGAAGCCATAAAAGAAAAAGTGGCTGCTTCAAAAGTAGTTGGTGGCGATGAAACCGGCATAAAGATAAATGGAGGCAAAGGTTGGTTTTGGGTTTTCCAAAATAATTATTATACCTTCATTAAGGCGGCATACAGCAGGGGCTATCAAAATATTATTGAAACATTTGCTAATGGTTTTCCCGTGTCAGTCTACATAACCGACAGCCTGGCGGCACAATTGAAAACAAAAACCCTGGGCAAACAATTATGCCTTGCACATTTGATGAGGGAACTGAAAAATTTTGAGCAAACCTTCAAAAATGAATGGGCAACCAGATTAAAGAATGTTTTTAAAAATGCTGTTTCTTATAAACGGCAAATGACAATTGATGATTATGGAGGGGCAAATCCAAAAGTGAAAGAATTTGAAAACCAGTTGTCTGAATTATTGAAAGTTGACTATTCAAAACAACACCGAAAACTCAGAGCATTCATAAAAAGGTTGATAAAGCACAGGGATTCTCTTTTAACATTTCTGTACCATTTAGAAGTGCCCCCTGACAATAACGGTTCTGAAAGGGCCATTAGAAATGCAAAAGTAAAAATGAAAATTTCAAATCAATTCAAGACAATTGATTTTGCCAACCATTATGCCGTTATCAGGTCTGTAATTGACACAAGTCTGAAGAATTCCCAAAATGTTTTTGATACGCTATCCTGCCTCGCTAATCAAAACTTAATTGCTGCTGAGTAGTAAC
>JAGGWL010000116.1 GCA_021157555.1 Deltaproteobacteria bacterium
TATGTTTATCAATTTTTTTTATACATTAAAAGAAGCAGGAATTCCCGTCAGCCCGACATCCTTTTTAACTCTTCATAAGGCGCTTGACAGCGGGCTGATTAATTCCCTTAACGATATATACACCTGTTCCAGGACGATTCTGGTTAAAAGTGAACGGTATTTCGATCTTTTTGACCAGGTGTTTGCCCACTATTTTGAAGACGCTGCAATGCCTGACCTGGATGCGATTGAACTTGATGATATGACAAGGGCGCTTCTTGACGAATGGCTGAAGGACCCTCAAATTCTGGCGGATGCCCTGGGAATTGACGCATCTGAAATAAGCAAGCTAACTCCTGAAGAGCTGCTGGAATACTTCAAGGAAAGATTAAAAGAGCAAACAGGGCGGCATGCCGGCGGAAACAAGTGGATTGGTACTGGCGGCACTTCACCGGTGGGGCATTCAGGCTACCATCCCGGAGGCATGCGGGTCGGCGGCGTTTCAAGGAATAAATCTGCTGTAAAAGTCGCTCTTGAAAGAAGATACAAGGATTATTCGTTAAGCGGCCCCTTAACTCAGGCGATGGTGGGCGAGGCATTGAAAAGGCTCAGAAATATGGTGCCTGCAGGTCCCAAGGATCAGATTGATATAGATGAAACCATTTATCAGACCATGAGAAATGGCGGCGAAATAGAGATACTATTTACAAGAAGTTTGAAAGACCGCCTTAAGATTGTCCTGCTGATTGACAATGGTGGCTGGTCGATGGATCCTTATATTGCCGTAGTTCAAACTATTTTCAATTATGCCAGGGCCCAGTTCAAGGAAGTTAAAACCTTTTTTTTTCACAATACCATTTATGGTACTGTTTGGAAAGATCCTGCAAGAATCAGGAAGCCTAAAAAAGTCGAAGAATTTATCAGAATTGATCCTGAAACCCGCCTGATATTTATTGGTGATGCGAGCATGGCGCCGTATGAACTGATGGCAACCGACGGGTCTATATATATTACTGAACGAAGCGGCAAGCCGAGTATTGATCATTTAAAATTTTTTGCTGAAAATTTTCCTCATTCGGTATGGCTTAATCCTGTACCTCAAAGTATGTGGGGTTATACGCATACAATTTCGGCAATATGCAGTATTTTTCCTATGTTTGAGCTGACTATTGACGGCCTGGAAAAAGCAATCGCACAGTTGATGGCAAAATAAGGAACTGGGACGAAATAACTTGCCAAGTATTATAATATTTGCTATTAATAAAAAAATTTACTTGAAGTGAAATTATTTGGAAAAAGAATTATAAAAAATAGAAAAAAAGTTTCATTATATTATTAAATTTTTATTAAAAACAATCAAGGAGGATTGGGTAAATGGCTTATAAAGCAACAGAAATGGCTGACTGGCAGATTTCGGAAGAAGCAGAAAAGAATATGCCGCTGCCGGAAGAATGGATAGAAAAATTAGGTCTTAAAAAGGAAGAAATACTTCCCATGGGCAGGCTGGCAAAACTCGATTTTCTGAAAATCATGAATCGTCTGAATGATAAACCGGACGGAAAATATATTGAGGTTACAGCTATTACCCCTACTCCACTTGGAGAAGGCAAAAGTACAACTTCATTAGGTCTCATGGAAGGTCTTGGAATGCGCGGGAAAAATGTAGGTGGCGCTCTTCGCCAGCCTTCAGGCGGCCCGACAATGAATGTTAAAGGTACAGCGGCCGGTGGAGGAAATTCTCTTCTCATTCCTATGACTGAATTTTCCCTTGGACTGACCGGTGACATCAATGATATTATGAATGCTCATAACCTGGCCATGGTTGCCATGACAGCCCGTATGCAGCACGAACGTAATTATAATGATGAGCAGCTTAAAAGATTGACTGGTATGCGTCGTCTCGACATTGATCCAACCCGGGTTGAACTAGGCTGGATTATTGATTTTTGTGCCCAGTCTCTGAGAAATATAGTAATCGGCATGGGCGGTCGTTTTGATGGATTTACCATGCAGTCCAAATTCGGTATTGCTGTAGGTTCTGAATGTATGGCTATTCTGGCTGTTATTAAAGATCTTGCTGATTTAAGAAAACGTCTGGACGAAATTACTGTTGCATTCGATAAGAGCGGTAATCCTGTAACAACCGGCGACCTTGAAGTAGGCGGCGCAATGACCGCTTTTATGCGTAACACCATTAACCCGACTCTAATGTGCACAGCAGAATATCAGCCATGCATGGTTCATGCCGGTCCTTTTGCAAATATTGCTGTTGGTCAGTCATCTATTATTGCAGATCGCGTTGGCCTGAAACTTTTTGATTATCATGTAACCGAGAGTGGTTTTGCGGCTGATATCGGTTTTGAGAAATTCTGGAACGTAAAATGCCGATTTAGCGGCCTGAAACCCCATGTATCAGTTCTCACAAGCACAATTAGAGCTTTGAAAATGCACGGCGGCGGACCTAAAGTTGTAGCCGGAAAAGCTCTCGCTGATGAATATACCCAGGAAAATATTGGCCTGCTTGAACAGGGATGCGAAAATATGGTTCATCATATCAACACCATCCGTAAAGCTGGTATTAATCCTGTTGTATGTATTAACCGTTTTTACACAGATACTGACGCTGAAGTTGCTGTTGTAAAAAAAGCAGCCGAGGCTGCTGGTGCCCGTTGTGCCGAGTCCAAACACTGGGAGCTTGGCGGTGAAGGTGCCCTTGAATTCGCAGATACGGTAATTGAGGCCTGCGAGGAAGAAAATGATTTCGCATTCCTTTATCCGCTTGAAATGAAACTCCGGGATCGAGTTGAAAAAATTGCCAAGGAAGTTTATGGTGCTGATGGAGTTTCCTGGTCACCAGAAGCTGAAGCAAAGGCAAAGATGCTGGAAGCTGATCCAAAATATAACGATTATGCCACAATGATGGTTAAAACACATCTCAGCCTGACACACGATCCGGTCATTAAAGGCGTTCCCAAAGGCTGGACACTTCCGATTCGTGACATTCTGATTTACTCCGGTGCCAGGTTCCTCTGCCCATGTGCAGGAACTATCAGCCTGATGCCTGGTACAGGTTCTAACCCGGCTTTCAGAAGAATTGATGTTGATACTGACACAGGCAAAGTAAGTGGATTATTCTAAACAAATCTGCTTACTGTAAAGTTTGACCTGTTCTAAAATTTTAAAAAAAAAGGGGTTCGAATTCGTTCGAACCCTTTTTTTTTGGCGTTCTTCATTTGTCCGTTGATACTTTTGAAACAACAATGGGACACAGATACACACAGATAAACACAGATTAGTTTATTCTATTTTTCTAAAAATCATACACGCCGGTGTAGTTTTCCGGTCTTATTTTACGCAATTCTGCTTTTATGGCATCTGCAACATTCAAAGATTCAATAAATTCGGAAATACTCTCTCTGTCAATGACTGCGTTGGTGCGTGTCAGCTCCTTGAGTGCTTCATATGGTTTTGGGTATCCTTCCCGCCTTAAAATTGTTTGAATTGCCTCTGCTATAACTGCCCAGTTCTTTTCCAGATCATTTTTAAGCGCATCCCTGTTTAAAATCAGCTTGTCAAGACCTTTTGATAGTGATTTTAAAGCGATAAGTGTATGCCCAAAAGGGACTCCGATATTTCTGGTAACTGTAGAATCGGTAAGATCACGCTGTAGCCGCGACACGGGCAGTTTCATTGAAAGATGATCGAAAATGGCATTTGCAATCCCTAAATTTCCTTCTGAATTTTCAAAATCAATAGGATTTACCTTATGCGGCA
>JAGGWL010000254.1 GCA_021157555.1 Deltaproteobacteria bacterium
CTCAGGGCCAAACCTTTTAATGGCCTTACCTCGGAATGGCAGATCAACTCCGTTGACGAACGTTTTGCCGGTGGCGCGCCGGGAGTTCCGCCCCAGAAGGCTGCGCAAAATTCCGAATACGAGCCGATGTCTCATCTCGGTGGATATACAATTCATAATCTCAGAATAAGTTATGATACCTCTTTTATAAAAGGAATCGACACCAAATTCACACTGGCCGTGGAGAATATCTTTAATAAAAAAACCTGGGAAAGATTGGATTATCCCACTCCAGGAACGTTGTTCTATGGGGGGGTGGAGTTTATTTTCTAACTATTTAAATTAAGGAGTAAAATAAATGAAAAGTAAAATGAAGAAAAATTTGTCAGGATTAATTTTTGTAGTCATGCTTATATTGCTGCCTGTTTTACATGCATCCGCGCACGACCTGTGGATAGGATTTGATCATTATGATCAAAAAAAAGGAGATACTGCAAAGGTTTTTTTGCATATGGGACATTCTATTCCCTTTTCCGATTTTGCAAAGCCTGAAAAAATGAAGGACTTTTTTTATCTGGAGCCAACCGGGGAAAAAAAAGATTTTATATTAAAAGAATATGATCCCGAATCCTTTTTTAATGAGGTGGGAGTCGATCTGAACATACGAGAAGAAGGGACTTATCTTGCTGTTGCGGCTATGAAACCTCTCTTTGTCAGCAATACTACGGAAGGCAAAAAAAGAAAAAGTAAAAAAGAGCTTTCAAACGCGATATCCTGCCGGCACGTGGAATTTTTTACCAAAGCTATTTTTTATGCGGGAATGCCGGGCGGCTCCGCCTATAACAAAGTTTTGGGACATGCCATTGAAATGATTCCACAAAAAGATCCCTGCCTGCTTAAAGCCGGAGATTATCTTCCGCTAAAAGTGCTTTTTAAGGGAAAACCCCTGGCAGGGGAGCTTGTTTATGCCACTTATGTCGGATTTTCAACAAGGGCGGAATACCCATTCACTGCCAAAACCGACACGGATGGAATAGTGAACATCCGCATCACACAGCCGGGTATCTGGTGGGTAAAAATTCCGTTAAAAAAAATGCGCGAAGACACATCAGAGTGTGATGTTGATCAATATGCCGCCATTTTGACCTTTGAGATAAAATAGGTAGCCTTCCTTGAGATCGAACAAAATTGAACATTTTGAAACTGGCAATAGTTTCAGGAGAAAAAATGATTAAGTCAAAATTTATAGCAGTTTTACTTTTTACGATATTTATCTCTGTTTATTCTTTAGCGCCTCCGGCTCATGCAAAAGAGAAGGGGAAACTCTACGTAATAGGGGTGGGGCCGGCAGGGCCTGATCTCACAGCCCCAAAGGGGCTGGCTGTTCTTGAAAAGGCGGATATTTTTCTATGTCCGCCGTATATTCAAAAAAATTTTCCCGAACAGATCGATGCCGCCAAAGTTGCTTTCGACCCATGGGAAGGCATCCATGACGAAGAAGCAATAAAGCTGCGTAAAACCGATTACGGCAAATGGCTGCAAAGGGTGGAAAAACGAAAAAAGAAGGTTTTTAACTTTGTAATGGATGCAATTGGCCGAAAAAAATCGTAGTTATGCTGGATAGCGGAGATCCTTGTGTTTACGGCCCTTCTCTTTATTGGCTGCTAAAAGGATTTGATTATCAATATCTTGAAGTTATTCCCGGAATAAGCGCATTTAATGCAGCCGGCGCAGCCCTGAAAAAACCGATGATAGGGGAAGGGATTAATTTTGTCATGCTTACCGCTCCTCACTCCATGTTTGGAAGATCATTTGAAAAGGGCGATAAGCTTTTAAAAGATTTTTCCAAATATGATGTTACCATGGTTTTTTACATGGCCCTTTCTTCAATGGATAAGCTTGTGGAAAAATTCAGCAAATATTATCCGCCTGAGCTTCCCATGGCTATTGTCTATTATGCAGGGTATTCTGAAAAAGAAAGGATTTTAAAAAGTACCCTGGGCAAAATTTTGGATGATCTGAAAAAGACTGATGAAAAATGGATGGGGCTTTTGATAATCGGCAAGGCCGTTAAATCATGAGATATAAAAAAATAAGGCATCCTTCATTAATACCCAAAAGTAGTTTACACTTTTAACGGTTCTCGCTTTCTCGTTCCCACGCTCCAGCGTGGGAACGGGGCAAACAAAACCACCAAAAATAAAATTTTATGCGCTACCACGCTCCAGCGTGGGAACGGGAAGGTTTTATCTTTTTGCATGGGCAATAAAGAATAACGGCTCAATATTGTTCATCCGTTTCTTTTTTAAATAAGGATTTGTCTCAAAACAGGATGTATCATACGATTTAATATCTTTGAAATGCGCGGCCTGCAAAAATGCGTCGGCATCTTCAAAATATATTCCTTCATAAAAAGGAAGGTATGTTTGAAAAGGTGCATAACTTAAGAAAAAGCGCGCAGAAATCATACTGTCGTTTTTAAATATATTTTTCACCAGGTTAAATATAAGATGGTGGAGCCGTTTCCATGTATAGTTCATCCAGAATCCGTCTGATATTACAATGGTGCCTCCGGGTTTCAAAATTCTACGCCATTCTTTGACAGCCTTATACGGATCAGGGAGCGTCCACAAAAGATTTCTCGATACTACAACATCAAAAGTGTTGTCATTAAATTGAAGTTCTTCTGCATCCTCAATTCTAAAATCTATCGCAAAATTATTATTTTTTGCATGTTCTCTTGCCTGGGATATCATATTTTCGGAAAGATCGATTCCTGTCACGCTGAAACCAAGCCGCGCAAGATATACCGCAAACTGTCCCCGTCCGGTTCCTATGTCAATAGCATGTTTTCCGGAATCACCTGGAATCAGATCTTTTAATACCGATTCCCAGTTTTCTGCTGTTTTAATCGATTTATCCTTATCAAAGCAATAGCTCCTGCTTCTCCAGTTCCAGTATTTTTGAATTGAAGTTTTTATTTTTTCCATAAAGACTATATTTTTTCCTTGCTCCCAAAACAAAAAAAGCCGGGAAGATTCAACAGGCCTTTTACGACCTTATCTTAAACCTTCCTGACTTTACTAATATTAGTTAATCGTTATTTTTTGCTTATTGTAAACACAGCTTCTTGCTGTAAATGCAGCTTCTTACTACAAACAATTTTTATAACCGACTAACAGACTTATTGTCAACCAAAATCAACCGCCTGAAATTTCCGGATATTTCCCTTGAAACTTTGAAAAAGCGGGTATACTAATTAATATTAAAAATACCCGTTTGTATTTTTGGTGGAGGGGTAAGAATAGCCGAATCGATACCTTATGCACGACATAAATTATTCACATAAGCATGAACTGGGTGAACAGGATTTTTCAGGCTGCTGCAAGGATTGCCATACAAGCGTGGTTATCATTAAACCGCATATCATGGCGTTTGCCGCCCGAATAAGTCATTATACCAGGGAGATGCTCGCGGCCCTTAAACCGGATGAAATATACAGGCTCTATCAGATTTTAGATGATCTTGCCCACATGGATACCGGTACCCATCTTGCCGGGCTAATTTTTGAAGAACCTGACATCAATAAAGCGCTTCCGACAATCCGTTCTTATTACAGCACATTTTTCGATATTCACGAGGAATACCTGGCACAAAAGCTGCTCAAGTCCGGCAACCCGTGGGAAACACTTAAAGCATTTCCGCTTTATCCCCGTTATAATGCGCTGATAAGAAACCAGGTAAAGGCCAGGCATATTAAAAATAACAGCAGACTGGTCTTTATCGGATGCGGCGCCGTTCCCATGAGCCTGATCCTGTTGAGCCGTTTATACGGCATACGTTCAATCGGACTTGACGCTTCTAATGAAACAGCAAGGCTGTCAAAAAAGGTGATCCAATCTCTTGGCCTGGAAAAAGAGGTTGAAATCATACACAGCAACGATTTGGATCTTGAAAAACTCGATTGGGATATAGCCCTTGTCGCCGCCCTGGCGGAACCCAAAGCGCGTATTTTTAAAAGCCTGGGCAGGGTTCTGAAAAAGAGAAAAAATGCTTTTATTATTTTTCGAACTTATACAGGTATGCGCGCTGTTTTGTATGAACCTGTGCAACCTTCGAATATCAAAGGCTTTAAAATAGTCAAAGAGATTCTTCCCACCGGGCTGGTAAATAATACCACCGTTTTTGCGGAGTTGGAG
>JAGGWL010000094.1 GCA_021157555.1 Deltaproteobacteria bacterium
AAAGTGAAATTTGGTTTTTTAAAAAAACATGTAAGGGTCAACATTAACAGCCACGGTATATCAAACGATGTTTTCAATAACTTTGTAGACCCTGGTCACGAAATATGGCTTTTGATCCCAAATAAAGATTCTGTCTTATTTCTTTATATTGATGATGATCTTGTACAAACAAAAGTATTCGATTCCTGGCAAAAAAAAGGAGATTTATAAAAAATGAAAATAATAGCACCATCTATACTTTCGGCTGATTTTTCCAAATTAGGCGAAGAAATACAAGCTGTTGAAAAGGCAGGAGCAGACTGGATCCATGCAGATATTATGGATGGCCATTTTGTGCCCAATATTACCATAGGGCCTTTTATCGTTAAAGCAGTAAGCAATATAACCCAACTTCCAATTGACGTTCACTTAATGATTGAAAAGCCGGACAGATACATACCGGATTTTATAAAGGCAGGCGCTGCCTGGATTTCCGTACATGCAGAAGCTTCAGTCCACCTACACAGGACAATTCAGTTCATAAAAGAATCCGGAGTTCGCGCAGGAGTTGCGCTTAATCCGGCCACACCTTTATCTTCACTTGAATATCTGCTTGAAGATCTTGATTATGTGGTGATCATGAGCGTTAATCCAGGATTTGGAGGACAGTCTTTTATCAGAAGCAGCCTGGATAAGTTAAGGAAGCTCCGTACAATGATACAGGACAGAGGGCTTTCCACACTAATACAAATAGACGGTGGAGTCAGCAGGGATACCATTGAAGAAATTTCTCTGGCGGGTGTTGATTCCTTTGTGACCGGCTCTGCCCTGTTCGGAAGTCCTGATTATAACGACACTATTTCTTATTTCAGAGAAAAAATAAATAACTAAACTTATTTGAACAGCATGATTTACATAAACTCAGACATTTCACTTGATGAAAAAGAAATTAAGCTTGATTTTATTCGTTCATCAGGACCTGGAGGACAAAATGTCAACAAGGTCGCTTCGGCTGTACAATTGCGATTTGATGTTGATAATTCACCATCCTTGCCGGATAAAGTTCGTGCAAGGCTTGTAACTCTATCAGGCAGAAGGATTACTGATGACGGTATTCTTATCATTAAGGCAGAGCGCTTTCGTACACAATATCTGAATCGTCAGGACGCAATCAACCGTTTGACAGAGTTGATCAGGGAAGCCATAAAAGAACCGAAAATTCGTAAAAAAACAAAACCGTCAGCATCATCAAGAAGACGTATGTTGGACGGCAAACGTTACAGAAGTAATCTCAAGAGGTTACGAAAACCTGCTAACACTACTGATGATTGGTAGAGACGGGTTTGAAACCCGTCTCTACGAACTATACAATGGAACGAGGACGAAATAACATACAATCAATTATTTTCTCTGGTCTTGTAAAACTCTATTTCCGGCCAATGTTCCATGCTGTACTCAAGCTGCCATTCACTTGTGGTGAGAAAAGCCTTTGCACCTTCAGCATCCCTTGCAATATTATTTCTGTTATTTTTTTCAAAATCATCCATTTTTTTAGAATCATCGCATGATATCCATCTTGCTACATTATATTGTGATGGTTCGTAAATTGCATCAACGCTATATTCAGTTTGAAGGCGCGCCATTGTTATGTCAAACTGAAGTATTCCAACAGCACCAAGTATATAGTCGTTTGTCGCCGCTGGCCTGAATACCTGAATAACCCCTTCTTCCGCAAGCTGAGTCAGCCCTTTGTGAAGATGTTTGGCTTTCATAGGATTTTTGAGAATCACTCTCTTAAAAAATTCAGGAGCAAAATTTGGGATTCCACAAAATTTTAATGGCTCTTTTTCTGAAAAAGTATCACCAATCTTAATGGTGCCATGATTGTGGATTCCAATGATATCACCGGGATAAGCTTCTGATACGTTTTCTCGCTCATTTGCCATAAAAATTATGGCATTGGCAAAGGTCACAATTTTTCCTATCCGATGGTGCACAACCTTCATTCCACGGGTAAACTTTCCCGAACAGATCCTGATAAAGGCAATTCTATCCCGATGAGCTGGATCCATATTGGCCTGAATTTTAAATGCAAAGCCGGAAAACGCCCCTTCGTAAGGAGAAACTTCCCGTGTAACTGCAGTCCTTGAACCAGGATGTGGTGCCATCTCTACAAATGCGTTAAGCAGTTCTTTTACGCCAAAATTATTGACTGCACTTCCGAAAAATACAGGAGTCTGCGTACCATTAAGATAGTGGTCAAGTTCAAAAGGATCTGTGGCACCTTCAATCAATTCGATATCTTCCCTTAACTCGTCAGACTGGGTTCCCAAAATATCATTAAGTTTTGAGTCATAAAGGTCGTTTATAACAATGCCATCACTAATATTTCTATTCTGACCGGCTTTAAAAAGATGAAGCTCTTTGTTATAGATATTGTAAACTCCATTGAAAGTTTTCCCCATGCCTATTGGCCAGGAAAGAGGGGTGCACTCAATTTGCAGATTATCCTCAATATCATCAAGAATATCAATGGGCAGCATGCCATCTCTGTCCAGTTTATTTATAAAGGTAATTATGGGAGTGTTGCGCATACGGCAAACTTCCATAAGCTTTTTTGTTTGAGGCTCAACCCCTTTAGCGCTGTCGATTACCATAAGAGCGCTGTCAACAGCGGTAAGAACCCTGTAAGTGTCCTCTGAAAAATCCTGATGACCAGGGGTATCAAGAAGATTTATTTCAAAATCCCTGTAATTAAATTTCATAACCGATGTGGTTACAGATATACCCCTTTCTTTTTCTATGGCCATCCAGTCACTTGTTGCGTATTTTCCAGCTTTACGAGCCTTTATGGCTCCTGCCTGCTGAATGGCTCCACCATATAAAAGCAGCTTTTCGGTTAATGTGGTTTTACCTGCATCAGGATGACTTATAATGCCAAAAGTTCGGCGTCTATTTATCTCTTTAGTGTTATGATTCATTTTTTTATTTTATATTTTCCTTTAAATAAGAAACGGAACGAAACAACTGCTCTGTTTCTAAGTAAACTTATAAGAATAGAAAACTCCAAAGCAATAAGCAAGGAATATTTTTATTAATAGTACGAACGAATGAGATCACCAACAGAGAGAGGAACAAAAAAAGATTGACTCTAAAAACCCCATTATGTATATTGGCCTAACTTAAAAAAGTAGGGAGACCTAATAAAAAAATGGGTATCTTACTGTCTTCGGTCTATTGTTACAAATTAAAGGCGGGACATAAAAGACCTTTTTTTATAATTCTTTTACAATAGTATCAATTTTGCGCTTTATAAAACAATAAATAGTCTCCATAACCG